>NZ_JODF01000002.1:0-265946 GCF_000717945.1 Streptomyces sp. NRRL S-920 | reverse complement strand
GGGGCCGGGCGGAGCCTGGCGCGGCGGGCGAACTGCTGTACGGCAGGCGTCAGTGATCGGCAGGCGTCGAGCGCGGCCGGTCGCCGCCCCGGCGCCACTTCTCCCGCACGGCCACCGCCCGCATGCGCCAGCCGCTGGACGTACGTACGAGAGAGAAGGCGTAGCGCCCGCCGCAGATGAAGTCGGGGGCCGTGGAGGCGCCGGGGCCAACGGCGTCATCGGGGTCGTCGGGGTCGTGGGGGCCGGCGGCGAACCGCATGGGGTTCACATAGTCGGCCTGGAGGCGCGCGGTGTCACCGATGTCCTGGTCCAGCGCGCCGAACTCCAGCCTGCGGTTGACGATCAGGTGCTGGCGCATCGGGAACATCCGCATCGTCCCGGCCAGCCACGCGGCTACCTCGGCGTACCCTCCCTCGATGCCACCGGCCGAGCGGTAGTCGGCGCGTCCTTCCGGGGTGAACAGTTGCTGGTAGGCGTCCCAGTCACCGTCGTCGACGGTCACCGCGTACTCGGTGATGAGGGCATCGATGGCCAACCGGTCGATCACGGCGGCGAGTTCCACGCGCTGCGTCATCGGCTCAGTGTTGGGCACGGGGGGTGCCGAGCCAAGGGGCTTGCATGGAAGAGGAGCCGGCGTGGCGGCCGGGAGTGGACGGACGGCGGCCCCGACGTCACCGCGCCGATGGGTGGTCCTGGAGCGCGCGGCTGACGAGGTCGTGGATCAGGAACTCCCCGGGCGAACGGTTCTCCTTCAGTCGTTGCAGCTGCCCGGGGCCGAACCAGCCGTACGCGCTGTGCTTGGACCACTCAAGGGCGGGGCGGCTCAGATCCCCCTCGACCTCGACGACGTAATCGGCCTCGCGCCGCACGCCTCCGCCATCGTCCCCGGTCCACTCGGCAACGCCGAGGAACCGCCGCACATGCCGCAGCCGCCAGCCGGTCTCCTCCTCGATCTCGCGCGCGAGAGCGTCGAGAAGCGCCTCGCCGGGCTCGACATGGCCGCCGACGATGTCCCAGCTGTCGGGGAAGAGGCGACGGTCGGGCCCCCGCTTCTGGGCGAAGGCCTCGCCGCGCTCATTGAGGATGACCGCGCCGACGGTCCAGGTCTCCCCGGAGGCGGGAACGGGCACCCGAACCCCGGGGGCGAGGTCGAAAAACGGCGGCACCTCAGGCCGCTTTGACTATCTCTTCGCGGACCGCGGCCGCCCACTCCGTCACCAACTGCTCGTACTCTCTGCGCTGCTCGGCGCTGAGACGGCCGCCGGCGCGCAGCCACAGGCCGCGGATCCGCTCGTTCAGTTCGACAGAAGACCGCACGGAACCACGGGGTGGTGGGGTTAAGGGCATGGCGCCAAGCCTAGGCGATACCTACGACAATCGGAACTGTCAGCTACCACACACCTCCGCCCCGTGATCGATCACGGTCACCGGCTCCCGGGTAGCCGCCCCCATATCCATATGGAACGGTAGAAAACGACCCGTCGAACCATGGGTCGGGTCCCTACCGGAAGAGGTGGCGACATGTCCTCGAAGCGACGCCGCAAGAAGAAGTCCCGCCGCAAGCACGCGGCCAACCACGGCAGCCGCCCTCAGTCCTGAGGCTCCGAGGCCCTGAGGCGCTGAGGCCTGGGCGAGACCCCCGGTTGGCATCCTCCGGTTGACAGGCAGAGGATGGAGTGACAGGGGTCGGCTGGTGATGTCGACCGTGGACCCCGCGGCGGCGACGACTGACTCCCGGAGTATGGGCAGGGTATGGCCCGAACGGAGGAAGTCATCATGATGGAGGTCAAGACGGTCGAGAAGCCGGACGAGCAGCTCGAGTTCCCTCGCGGTCACCTCGAAGCGGTCCACCTCACGGGACTGGACTTCGCCGTGGCCACCTTCGAGCCCGGCTGGCGCTGGTCCGAGTCCGTGGCGCCACTCACCGGCACCGAGAGCTGCCAGATCCACCACAACGGCTGCGTCGTCCAGGGGCGGATGCACATCCGCATGGACGACGGAGGCGAAAGCGAAGTAGGACCGGGCGACGTCTTCGTATGCTCGCCCGGCCACGACGCCTGGGTCGTCGGCGACGAGCCGGTCGTGCTGTACGACTTCGCGGGGGGTATGGCCCAGGAGTACGTGAAGGGGGCGGAGGCGTAGCGCGGGAAGGTCGGTGAGGGGGGGGCGGGCAGCGGGGGTGCGGCTCAGCCCGTCGACTCGTCGGCGTGCGGGCCGAGCACCCCCATGCTGACCAGTCAAAACCACTTTGAGCCTTTGCCGACCTCACATTGAGGCCGCGTGGTGATCAGCCGCTGTGTTCGGCGCTACTGCCGGTGATCGTTCGAAACAGCTCGCGAGCCTGCTCGCAGAACCGCTCGACCTCCGTGACGTCCGGCTCGTCACCGCTGGCCAGCATCCGGGTCTGAAGCTGCTCGGAGCGCAGGCCGCCGTAGCGGGCCCGCACCTCAGCGGTCACCGGCTGGACCGCGATGTGGAGGTGCTTGCGTGCGTCGCGGCCGTGCGACCACATACAGACGTAGGTCTGCTCGGGCTGGCACAACGTCTCCACGACACGAGCCGTATCGCGTAGCAAGGGGCCGAGTTCATCCGCTGCCGTGTCGTCGAGTTCCGCGATGGCCACGACGTGCTCTCGCGGGCCGACGATCAAGGTACCGAGATTCATCGGACCGACGACGTGATTCACAACCCAGGCGGCGGTCTCGTGCAGGACACCCCCGGGCAACTCCCGGCGCCCGGCCAGAAGGTCACACCCAAGACACCCCGTCACATCCACGCCCACCACCCTATACAGAGCACGCATCGATGATGCTGGCGACCAACTTGATTGCTGAATCCGCCAGTTGGCCTGCGCAGGTGATGAAGCTTCCGGTAGACCGGTTCACGAACAAGATCGCCTGCACCGCCAGGAGCTTCACGTGCTTGTCTGTCCCCCGGACCTCGATCTGACCACCCGACACTGCGGTTCCTGACCGGACGATTGGCCCCCCATTGGACGGCACGCGGGCCTCGGTGGCGCCCACTGTGCGCCCCACGGTTGTTCCCCGGCCGTGGGGCGCACATCCATGCCGACGCCAACCATGCTTCGGAGGCACACCAATGATCGATTCCGCTAGCTCTGAGAGCGTTCGGGAGTTCACCCCGGCTCAGTACATCGCCCCCTACCTGCTGCTCATCATCGGCAATGCAGGAGTGCAGAACGCGCCGGTGAGTGATCGGCCCGTGCTGTTCTGGGTCTTCACGGGGATCGCCGCACTCGGCACCGTCTCCGCTGTGGTGCGCCTCCGGTGTATGTGGAACACCCATAAGCGCCGCCCTCTGCCCGCGTGGACACGGTTCCTCGGCCTGCTCCTCGCCCTGTACGGGTTGTATGTCCTCTACCGCGTCATCAACGGCATGGCTGAGTAAAACGCCGAGAGCCAGCGAGGGTGAACAGGCCGGTGGGCCGGTCCTATTGGGGGCGAATGCCGATCTTGCGCAGCCGAAGGCGAACTCCCTGCGGCGATCCCCGCCCGGATACTCGGCGTCCACATCCAAGTCGCCATTCAGTGGCAGAAGGCATCCGGCGGTGACTGGGCCGCCTACGCTGCGGATGTCAGCCAGCGCTCTCATCGTGCTCACCAGCAAGGAGAAGACGTACATGCCTCTCGACGACCAGCACGCGTGGGCACTGCTGCGAGCACTCGATGATCCGGACCACATGGAATTCCCCCGCGGCTACGACCACACAGACGCCCGGGCCCGGTTCGACCGTCTCGTATCCCGCCTGGACCAGCAGTTCCAGTGCACCTGCATCGTCGACCGAGGGGTCCAGGATGCCAGCCACCACGGGAGGATCGTCATCCCGGACGCCGCTACAGCCGGCGGGGGACACATCACCGTGACCATCAGCAACTTCAGGAACCTCGCCACCGTGACCCTGGGCAATCCCGGAAGCTACGACGAGGAAGAAGAACGCGAGTTCTTCCAGGACACAGACCGTTACCGCATCGATGACGAACTCGAAGCACTCGGCTACATCCCCATCTCGGAGCACCTGCTCTGGACGAGATACGACGGCGTCAGCGACCTCGTCGCCTTCTACCCGCCCGAGCATCCCCCGACGTGGTGGACTCGCTTCTTCGACTACCTATGACATTGTCCGCAGTGCTCTTTAGACGGGGCATTCGGAGAGTTCCCCTACCCGACACCACCGTTAGCCGTCTACCCAACGAACCCATCGAAGCCCACCGCGCCTTCATCACCCGCAGTCGGGCGATCGGGTCGCTCTGCATCGCAAGGATGCGCATCCCGGCGTATCTCACGCGGTCTTCTGTGGGCGCCTTCGTTGCGGCTTTGGTGGTCAGGTCGCTCGGCCCGGCCGCGTCCTGGGCACCACGCACGAGGGGGCGCCCCACGTCACGGCTTGCGGGAGAACCTCACGTCGAGGCCGCACGGCGCGTCCGGGTCGTCGGAAGCGCAGAGCGTGTCACCGCCGTTAACCGCGACGAGGTCGATCATGCAGTCCTCCTGCGGCACACCGTTGAACGAAAGACCGATCCGGGATCCCGACTTCGCCTTCTCCGAGACCTCGGTCAACGCGTCGCCCTTGTAGACGTAGAAACCCCACGTGCCGGACGAGGCGCCTGCGGGACAGCCGTTGTCGGCAAAAGCGTCAGATTTCAGGCTGGACGCGTTGAATGTCCGGTCGGCAGAGATATCGACTCTGCCGCCGCTCGACTCGACCCACATTCCGGTGACCTCATGCACTGCAACCTTCGCCGCTTTGTCATCATTACCGCACGAGGAGAGCAGGAGGACGGCCGCCAACGCCAATGGTGGGCCGAATATAAATTTCATCGCCTCGCATAATAGCAGTAGGAGTACAGGGCCTTATTGAATCGCCCCGCGGCCCTGCCTGCCGTTGTTCTTACTGCGCCCTTTCCGAGTGTTACTCGAGCCACTCCGAGTAGCTCACGCACCCGCGTGGTTGGCGGAATTCCAGTCCGAGAGGTCTTGAGCACTGAAACGGGACGTAACCGTTCCCTTCTTCTTGCCGACCGCCGTGATGCGCGCCGAGCCGTTCTAGCCGCCCGGGAAGGCATCCCCCAGCCAGGCAGGGAAGCGATGACGCAGAGCCTGGACGCCAACCCACGGGTGCTGTCCAGCGGAGCGGGCGGGCACGAGAGCGGGCGGCCCACTGCCGCTGCGGTGAAGCCCGTAACTTCCCCACCCGGCAACCTGCTCGCGACGTCACCGGCCGGTACGAGCCCCGTCAACCGTTCACCTTCGCCCTCGCGGGGGCGTGGGGCGGCTTACGCTTCCAGCTTGCGAAGCCGTGGCCCGGCGTCCGGGAGGGCGGTCAGGGCACGAGGCTGTCGAGGTCGATGTCGAGGGGGATGGGGACGGAGACCTTCAACCGGTTCCGGTGGATGCCGGTGGCCACGTAGGTACTGGTCATGGTGTCGAGTTCGTACGTGTGGACGGTGGGGGCGCCGATCTCGTCCTCGACGCGCCAGAAGTGGGGGATCCTGGCCTGTGCGTACTTGAAGGGCTTCAGGGAACGGTCGCGGTCCGCCGACTCCTCCGAGACGACCTCGATGACCAGGGCGACGTCTTCGGGCGCGTACCACGTTCGGTCCGGGTCGTACGGGGCAGTCGTGACCAGGATGTCCGGCTCGAGGCGGCTCTTCTTGTCGAGCCGGACGGTCATCTCACGCTCGGCGTCGAACCCGTCGGGGGCGGCCTGGCGCAGGGCGAAGGTCAGGTTCTCCACCAGCCGGGCGTACCAGGACCGCTGCGGCGACATCATGAAGATAAGGGCTCCATCGATGAGTTCGGTGTGCCGCGGCGCCTGGGCGAGGAGGTCGAGGTCATCAGCTTCCCAGCCGCTGATCCTGGGCGGGATCATCCAGTCGGGGAGTTCGGCGGTCACGGCTTCCTCCAGGCGCCTCGAAGAAGTCAGGGGCCCTCATCCCGGATCGCGGCCACGGGCGCAACGCTGGTGTCAGCATAGTCGGGCCACCGGATCTCACACTCGGCCCGTGTGGATCCGAGGAGCCGGCGGTCGTTGATCATCTCGGTGTGGATCTGGACGGCGTGGTCCGTGGACGAGCTGCTTCGGAGGCGTGGTGCACGTCAGCTTGAGCGCCGGGTCGAGGTCGGCCGACACCAGGCTTGCGATGTCGTCGTACGGAAGGGCCCGCACGGACGGGCGGGCCCTTCCGTGTCATCCCCTCTTTGCGGACGCACCCGTCCTAGTGGGACGTATCCCAGCTCCCCATAGGAGATGAGTGGGAGACAAGTGGGAGATGATCATGGCGTGGTGCTGCAATCAGGCGCTAGGAAATGCTAGATAGCGCTACCCGTGTGGCCCGCTCTCAGCCCGCCGACTCCCCCGCATGCGGGCTCAGCACGCCCATGCTGACCAGCACCACCAGCACGATGCCGAGCAGGATCCGGTAGTAGACGAACGGCATGAAGCTCTTCGTGGTGATGAACTTCATGAACCATGCGATGACCGCGTAGCCGACCACGAATGCGACGATCGTCGCGAAGATCGTCGGGCCCCAGGAGACGTGCCCCTCGCCCGCGTCCTTCAGCTCGAAGACGCCCGAGGCGAGCACCGCGGGGATGGCCAGGAGGAAGGAGTAACGGGCCGCCGCCTCGCGGGTGTAGCCCATCAGGAGGCCGCCGCTGATCGTGGCGCCGGAGCGGGAGACGCCCGGGATCAGCGCCATCGCCTGGCAGAGGCCGAAGATCAGGCCGTCCTTGACGCCCAGCTCCTTGAGCCCCTTGCGGTGGCGTACGGCGCGGTGCTTCCCGCCCGTCTCGTCACGGGCCGCGAGGCGGTCGGCGACGCCGAGGACGATGCCCATGACGATCAGCGTGGTGGCGATCAGGCGCAGGTCGCGGAAGGGGCCCTCGATCTGCTCCTTGAACGTCACGCCGAGGACGCCGATCGGGATCGAGCCGACGATGACGAGCCAGCCCATCTGCGCGTCGTGGTCCGAGCGCGGCACCTTCCCGAGGAGCGAGCCGAACCACGCCGACAGGATCCGCGCGATGTCCTTGCGGAAGTAGATCAGCACGGCGGTCTCGGTGCCGATCTGCGTGATCGCCGTGAACGCCGCGCCGGGGTCGTGCCAGCCCGCGAACGCCGCCGTCAGCCGCAGATGCGCGCTGGAGGAGATCGGAAGGAACTCGGTCAGTCCCTGGACGAGCCCGAGGATGAAGGATTCAAGCCAAGACATGAGAACTGCGCCGTCCAAGTACTGATCATCAGACCGCGCGAGCGGTCACAGCGGTCATCACGGTCAGAGAGGTCAGAGAGGTCAGAGAGGTGCGTGGCTGGGCGTGCGGGGAGAGCGTGCCGGAGGCGGAACGCCGGGACGCGAGGGGTGATCGCGCCCCTCGTCGTGGGGCAGCGTAGCGGCCTTGGGTTACGGGACCGCCGGGAGGGCCGCCTCGCCCGCGCCGGACTGCCCGGCGCCGACCGGGTCGCAGGCCGCGTCCCCGCTCCGCGTCGGGTCGCCGTTCAAGCGGCCGTTCAGGCGGCCGAGGGCCCCGTCGTCGTCCAGCCCGGGGTCTGCGGATGCGCGGTGACGTCCTCGTGGCGGACCGCGTCGCCGCAGGCCGCGCAGGTCACCACCGGCACCAGTTCATGACCGCACGCGTGCTCAAGGACCATCGGGCGGCCGTCGTCCCCGCGCAGATGCCGGTCACCCCACGCCATCAGGGTCATCAGGACCGGCTCCAGTTCGAGGCCCGCCCGCGTCGGCCGGTAGCGGAAACGCTGCGGACGCTCGCTGTAGACGACCTTCTCCAGGACGCCGGCCTCCACCAGTCGGCGAAGGCGCGCGGCGAGGACGTCGCGGGGGGCGCCGATGTTGCGTACGAGCTGGTCGAAGCGTTCGTTGCCGAGGCACACCTCGCGCAGTACGAGCAGGGAGTACTTCTCGCCGACCAGGGCGAGGGCATCGGCGATGGAGCAGGGGCGCGGATCCTTCATGCGGGGCAGTCTAGGGGGCGCATCCGAGAGGGTTTGATTTTCCAACTCACGAAGTTATGGTGAGTCCAGTTTTCCTACTCACTGGTTTCTCCCTCGGTAGTCGAAAGAGGCCGCCCCATGCGTGACGCCGTCATCGTCGAAGCCGTACGCACCCCCGTCGGCAAGGGCAAGCCCCAGGGCGCCCTCGCCGGCGTCCACCCCGTCGAACTCCTCGCCCACACCCTGCGCGCCCTCGTCGAGCGCAGCGGAATCGACCCCGCCCTGGTCGACGACGTGATCGGCGGCACCGTCGACCAGGTCGGCGAGCAGGCCATGAACACCACCCGCTACGCCGTCCTGTCGGCGGGCTTCCCCGAGTCCGTGCCCGCGACCACCGTCGACCGGCAGTGCGGCTCCTCGCAGCAGGCCGTGCACTTCGCGGCGCAGGGCGTCATGTCGGGGGCGTACGACATGGTCGTGGCCTGCGGCGTGGAGTCGATGAGCCGCGTACCGATGTGGTCGAACGTGCCCGCGGGGGCCGACCCGTTCGGGCCCGGCATCGCCGAGCGCTACCCCGACGGCCTGGTCCCGCAGGGCATCAGCGCCGAGCTGATCGCCGCCAAGTGGTCCATCGGACGCGACCGGATGGACGCCTTCGCCACGGCCTCCCACCAGCGGGCCGCGCGCGCCTGGGACGCGGGCCTCTTCGACGCCGAGACCGTGCCGGTCGCGGGCCTCACCCGCGACGAGTCGGTGCGCCCCGCCACCACGCCCGAGGTCCTCGCCGGTCTGAAGCCGGCCTACTACGACCCCGGATTCGGCGAACGCTTCCCGCAGATCGACTGGTCCGTGACAGCGGGCAACTCCAGCCCCGTCAACGACGGCGCGTCCGCCGTCCTCATCACCACCAGCGAGCACGCGGCCCGGCTCGGCCTGCGCCCGCTCGCCCGGTTGCACAGCTTCGCCGTCACCGGCTCCGACCCGCTCATGATGCTCACCGGCATCCTGCCCGCCACCGAGAAGGTGCTGCGCAAGGCGTCGCTGAGCCTCGACGACATCGACCTGTTCGAGGTCAACGAGGCCTTCGCGAGCGTAGTGCTGGCCTGGTTGCGGGAGACCGGCGCCGACCACGAGAAGGTCAACGTCCACGGCGGGGCCATCGCCCTCGGCCACCCGCTCGGCGCCAGCGGTACCCGCCTGATGACCACGCTCGTGCACGCGATGCGCCTGCGCGGCTCCCGGTACGGCCTACAGACCATGTGCGAGGCCGGCGGACTCGCCAACGCGACGATCCTCGAAGCGCTCTGAAGCCGCTAAGAGCGCTCCTAGGGCGCTCCTGAGGGGCCCCGACGCCCGCGGGGGCGAGTGGGCGTCAGCGGCCGCCGCGGAAGTGGTGGCGCTTGAACCAGGCGACCGTGGCTCCGGCCAGACCCGTCACCGCGATGAAGCCCATCGCGATCAGGAAGACCGGCGACGTCGGCGTCGAGGCGCGGGCACCGGCGACGACGTACGCCGCCGTGTTCGGAATCGACCCGAGGCCCGTGGCGATCAGGAACGGCAGCCAGCCCATGCGGGAGACCGCCGCGCAGTAGTTCGCCGCGGCGAACGGCACGCCGGGGAAGAGCCGCGCGGCCAGCATCGACCGGAAGCCGTGCCGGCTGAGCTGGCCGTCCGCCGCCTTCAGCCAACGGCCCCGCAGCAGCGGCCGCAGCGCGTCCTGGCCCAGCATCCGGCCGAGCCCGAAGGCGATCCCGGCACCGAACACCGTGCCCGCGACCGCCGCCACGAGACCCGCCTGCGAGCCGAAGAGCGCACCGGCCGCCAGATTGAGCAACGGTCGCGGCACGAACGCGGCGGTGCACGCCCCGTACGCCACCGCGAACAGCGCCACCGCCGTGGCGCCGCCCAACTGCGCGGGCCACCCGTCGGAGAGGAGCCGCTGCGGTTCGAACAGCAGCACGCACGTCCCCGCCGCCGCGAGCAGCACCACGAGCAGCGACAGCCGTGACCACGGAGACAGCAGCGCCCTGGTGCAGCGCACGGCGAAGCCCTGGGGTCGGGCGGTTGCGGTCTCGAACATCCGGGAAGACTAACCGGCTGATGTGTCTGATCGCCGTATGGTGCGTCTCATGAGCGTCACAGTCCCGAGAAGTGACCTGGCCGACGCGGTGCTCGCCCGGCTCGTCGAGAGCTACTCCGCGGCGGCCGATCAGCCGCAGGCCGCTCGGATGCGCGCCTATATGAAGGACATCGCTCCCTTCCTGGGTCTGACCTCGCCCGTGCGCCGCGAGCTGGACCGCGCCGTGCTCGCCGGGACGCCGCGCCCCGACGAGGCGGACTGCGCGGCGATCGCGCTGCGCTGCTGGGCCCTTCCCGAACGGGAGTACGCCTACTTCGCCGTGGACTATCTGCGCCGTCACGTGCGGCGCTGCTCCTCCGCCTTTCTGCCGGTCGCGCGCCACCTCGTGACCATTCGCCCCTGGTGGGACACCGTCGACGCGCTCGCGGCGCACGTCGTCGGCGGACTGGTCCGCGCCGACCCGCGCCTGCGCACCGCCATGGACGAGTGGATCGAGGACGAGAACCTCTGGGTGGCCCGCACGGCCCTCCTCCATCAGCTCCGCCACAAGTCGGCGACGGACTCGGAGCGCCTCTTCGCCTACTGCGTACGCCAGTCGGGGCACCCCGACTTCTTCGTCCGCAAGGCGATCGGCTGGTGCCTGCGCGAGTACGCCAAGACCGACCCGGAGGCCGTACGCGCCTTCGTCGAGCGCGAACGGGACCGGCTCGCGCCGCTGTCCGTACGGGAAGCGCTGAAAAACCTCTGAACTCCCCCCTGCGTCAGGCCTCCTGCGTCAGGCCTCCTGCGTCTGACCCCTTGGATCCGGTGAATCCGGCCCCGCGGCCGAGCGAAATTCATTCGACGCGGGCGCCCCCTTCGGTGAGGATCAGACGCATGTTCCGGTACGCCTTCCTCGCAGCCACGCCCGCAGTCGCGGGCGCTGCGAAGGCTGCCGACCTCGCCCCCGTCGCCCCCGACGCCTTCGACGGCGCCCGAAGCTGACCCTCCCCGGACACTCCGGCGGACCCCGCAGGGGGAGGGTCGGTCCGGCCCCGGGGTCCCCGTCCCGCCCGCGCGCACGCCGCGGGGCCGGGGCAACAGCTTCGAGTTCCGGAGAAGGAACCACCATGCCCAAGACGGCTTACGTCCGCACCAAACCGCACCTGAACATCGGCACCATGGGCCACGTCGACCACGGCAAGACCACGTTGACCGCCGCCATCACCAAGGTCCTCAGCGAGCGCGGCACCGGCACGTTCGTGCCCTTCGACCGCATCGACCGCGCGCCGGAGGAGGCGCAGCGCGGCATCACCATCAACATCGCGCACGTCGAGTACGAGACGGACACCCGGCACTACGCGCACGTGGACATGCCGGGCCACGCGGACTACGTCAAGAACATGGTGACCGGCGCCGCCCAGCTCGACGGGGCGATCCTCGTCGTCTCGGCGCTCGACGGGATCATGCCGCAGACCGCCGAGCACGTCCTGCTCGCTCGTCAGGTCGGCGTCGACCACATCGTCGTCGCCCTCAACAAGGCCGACGCCGGGGACGAGGAGCTGACCGACCTCGTCGAGCTGGAGGTCCGCGACCTGCTCTCCGCGCACGGGTACGGCGGGGACTGCGTCCCTGTCGTACGGGTCTCCGGGCTCAAGGCGCTGGAGGGCGAGCCGCGTTGGACCGCCGCGATCGAGGCGCTCCTGGACGCGGTGGACACGTACGTGCCGATGCCCGAGCGCTATGTCGACGCGCCCTTCCTGCTGCCCGTCGAGAACGTGCTCACCATCACCGGGCGCGGCACCGTCGTCACCGGCGCCGTCGAGCGCGGCACCGTCCGCGTCGGCGACCGCGTGGAGGTCCTCGGCGCCGACACGGAGACGGTGGTCACCGGTCTGGAGACCTTCGGCAAGCCCATGGAGGAGGCGCAGGCCGGGGACAACGTGGCGCTGCTGCTGCGCGGCCTGCCACGCGACGCGGTCCGCCGCGGCCATGTGGTCGCGGCGCCCGGCAGCGTCAGCCCGAAGCGGCGCTTCACCGCGCATGTGTACGTCCTGTCGACCCGTGAGGGCGGCCGTACGACGCCGATCGCCACGGGGTACCGGCCGCAGTTCTACATCCGTACCGCGGATGTGGTCGGCGACGTCGACCTCGGCGAGACGGCGGTGGCCCGGCCCGGCGAGACGGTCACGATGACGGTCGAACTGGGCCGGGACGTACCGCTGGAGACGGGCCTCGGCTTCGCGATCCGCGAGGGCGGCCGCACCGTCGGCGCGGGCACCGTCACGGAGGTCGTCTGACGGGCCATGACCTCGCACCGCCCGCCCCGGGAGCATCGGGCCCCCGGGGCGGGCGGGCACAATGGAGCGCGTGGACGAGCACGAGCAGGAGTTCGAGACCGGCGCCGGGGCCGGGCCGCCGGACGAGGCGATTCCGGTGATCCGGGAGGTCGATCACGGCACCGCCAGGCTGATGCCCGACATCGACCGGGAGCGGGCCTGGCTGCTCACCGTCGACGGGGCGCCCCAGTCGTACGTGGACCTGGACGCGCCCACCCATGTGGAGTTCGAGTACGCGCGCCGCCTCGCCCACGTCCTGGACACCGCGGCCGGACCGGGCCTTCCGCTCGGCGTCGTCCACCTCGGCGGCGGCGCCCTCACCCTGCCCCGCTATGTCGCCGCGACCCGGCCCGGCTCCCGGCAGGACGTCGTCGAGGCCGACCGCGGACTGCTCCGACTGGTCGCCGAGCACCTGCCGTTGCCCGCGGACTCGGGGATCACCGTGCACGGCGCGGACGCGAGGCAGTGGCTCGACGCCGCGCCCGACGACAGCGCCGACCTCCTCGTCGCCGATGTCTTCGGCGGCTCCCGCGTGCCCGCGCACCTCACCACGGCCGCCTACGCGAGGGCCGCCGACCGCGTACTGCGCCCGCACGGCCGATACGCCGCGAACCTCGCCGACGGCGCGCCCTTCGCCTTCCTCCGCTCCCAGCTGGCCACCTTCGCCGAGGTCTTCGAGGAACTGGCACTGATCGCGGAACCGGCCGTGCTGCGCGGTCGCCGCTTCGGGAACGCGGTCCTCATCGCCTCGCACGCCCCCATCGACATCGCGGCACTGGCCCGGCGCACGGCCTCCGACGCCTTCCCCGCCCGCGTCGAACACGGCGGGCCGCTGCGGCGCCTCATCGGCGACGCGAAGGCCGTACGCGACGAGGACGCGGTCCCCTCACCCGAGCCGCCCGGCGGGGCCTTCAGCGTCGGCTGAGGTCGTGGCGACGGCGTCCGCGGAGGCGGCGGCGCGGGGCGTGGGGACCTTCGTCACTTCCTTCGTACGCCGTGTGAGGTGGCGTACGTCGGGGACGAACAGGACGGCCGCCGTCACCAGCACCACGAGCGCCGCGCAGCCCCACAGCGACGCGGAGCGCCCGAACGCGGACTCCGCGGGGCCGGCGAGGGCCGTCGCCAGGGGGACCATCGCGATCGAGCCGAACCAGTCGTAGGCGGCGACGCGCGACAGCTTCTCCTCGGGGATCTCCTGGTGCATCGCGGTCATCCAGGAGACGCCGAACACCTCGATCGCCACCCCGCTGACGAACATCACCGCGGCGAGCCCGGCCACCGGCAGCGGCACGGCCAGCGCCGCCGAGGGCGCGGCCAGCGGGAAGACGCAGAGGGTGCCCGCGAACAGCAGCCGCCGCGGCTTCCACCGCATCATCAGGAACGCGCCGCCGACCGTGCCCGCGCCGAACGCGCCGAGCGCCAGGCCCCAGGGCCCCGCGCCACCCAACTCGTCGCGGGCGACCAGCGGCCCGAACACCGATTCGGCGGCGCCGACCACCGCCACCACGACGGAGAATTGCGCCACGATCGACCAGAGCCAGGGGCGGGAGGTGAACTCCCGCCAGCCGTCCCGCAGGTCGGAGAGGAGCCCGCCGCCCGGCGCGCGCTCCGGGATGTGGCTGACGTCGAGGAACGAACGCAGCGCCCCCGCGGCCGCGAACGCCACCGCGTCCACGGCGAGCACCCAGCCGGGGCCCATCGCCGCGACCATCAGCCCGCCGAGCGCGGCTCCGCCGAGGCCCGCGCCCTGCATCGCGAGCCGGTACATAGCGAAGGCCCTGCTGACCTGCTCCCCGCTGACCGAGGACATCAGCATGCCCTCGGCCGCGGGCCCGAAGAAGGCCTGGCCGACGCCGCCGAGACCGGTGAGCAGCATCATCTGCCACAGCTGCGGCTCGCCCGCGATGACGAGCCCGGCGAACGCCGCCTGCGACACGCAGTTCAGGGCGTTGGCGGCGACCATCACATGGTGGCGCGGCAGCCGGTCGGCGACCGCCCCGCCGATGAGCAGGAACAACACGAGCGGCAGCGTCCGCGCCGCCGCCACGAGCCCGACGTCCCCGCCGTCGCCCCCGGCGTCGAGAACCGCGAACGCCGCCGCGATCAACGCCCCGTGGCTTCCGAGGTTCGTCACGATCGCGGCGGCGGTCAGCAGCGTGTAATTGCGCCCCGCCCAGGAGGGGCGGCGGCGTGGCGCGGGGGCGGGAGTCGTCGTCACCCCGGGACTATCCCCGGTGGTCGGCCGACTTGCCAAACCGTTTCTGCACTGACTCGGAACGCGCCGTGATTCAGAACGTGCACTGATTCAGAACGTGCACTGATTCAGAACGTGCACTGATTCAGAATGTGGCCCGCTCAGGACTCCTCGGAGGCCGCCTCGCTCCATCGCACGGTGGCGAGGATCTTCTTGACCGTGGCGTCGGAGACCTCATCCTTGACGCCCTTGGCGGAGTAGAGGGTCCAGGCCACGTACTCGCCGGCCTCGTTCTTGAAGGCGAACGTGGTGGCCTTGCCCTCGGAGTCGCACTTGGCGGAGGTGGCCGCGCCGGACGTCGTCGAGGTGGCGACGCTGCCCTTGACGCCCGACTTGGTGGTGTACTCCTCCACCTTGCCGATCTTGATCTTCTTCTTGTCGGCCTTGGTCTGCTCGGTGTAGCCGCCGAAGACCCACCAGGCCGAGTCGTTGCGCGCGACGTCCTTGGTGTTCTTGGCGCCGTTCTGGCCCTTGGTGCCGACCGCGGCGAGCGAGGTCTCGTCGGGCTTGCCGTCGTCGTCGCTGTCGGTCGTGCACCACTTCTCTTTGTAGTACGCGGGCGCGGACATGCCGATGATCGCCTTCGTACCGTCGTCCTTGCGGTCGTCGAAACCGATGAACGTGCCCGGCGTCTTGACCTCCCAGTCCGCCGGGACGTCGAAGGCGGTGCCCCACTTGGGGTTCACCACGACCTGCCAGCCGGGGATCGTCGGCTTGTCCTCGCCGCCCTCACCGCGTTCGTTGCCACCATCGGTGGCCGTCGGGCTCGGCTTCCCGGTGACGGACTTCGAGGGCTTCGCCGGGCCCGCCTCGTCGACCTTGTCGTCCTTGTCACCGCCGAGGACGAGGAAGCCGGTGACGCCGGCCGCCACCACCACGGCCAGCGCAGCGACGATGGCGGTGATCTTCGTCTTGTTGCCGCCCCCGCCCTGGCCACCGCCACCCTGGCCGCCGGCGCCCTGCTGCGGAATCCCGGGCGGCGGCGTCGGAGCGGCCCACTGCGGCTGCTCGGGCTGCGAGAACGCGCCCGGCTGGTGCTGCTGGTAGCCACCGGCCGGCGGTTGCTGCGGGTAACCCCCCGTGGGCTGCTGCTGGTACCCCGGCTGCTGATAGGGATTCGGCGCCTGGTACCCCGGCTGCTGGTACGGGTTCGGATTCTGGTCCTGCGGGTTCTGCTCGCCCCCGGGCGGCTGCTGTTCTGGCCACATGGCCAGTAACCATAGAGGTGCCGGGGCGCCGGTTGCCACGGGCGTCCCCGTCGGGCCGCCGCCGACGGGGGAACGCGGGCGCGGGGCGCGGGCGGTACATACGGAGAAAGCGGGGAAAAGCGTCAGGATTCCGTCGGGTCGCCCCGGAGGGCATCGGCGCTGCTCAGTCCTCGGGCATCTCGTACTCGCGCACGGTCGCAAGGATCTTCTTCACGGTCGCGTCGGGAAGCTCGCCCGCGACCCCCTTGGCGCCGTGGAAGGACCAGGAGGCGAACTCCCCGCCCGAGTCCTTGAAGGCGAACACCGTGGCCTTGCCGTCGGAGTCGCACGTGTCCTGCTTCTCGACGCCCGCCGAACTGGCGCTCACCAGACTGCCGCTGAGACCCGACTTCGTGGTGTACGACTCCACGGCGCCGGTCGTGACCTTCTTCTTGTCGGGCTGCGCGTACGCGCCGTAGACCCACATGGTGGCGTCGTGCCGCGCGGCCTCCTCGGTGCTCTTGACGCCCCTGTTGCCCCGGGTGCCCGCGGCCGCCAGCGCGGTGTGGTCCTTGACGCCGTCCCTGTCGTCGTCGCTCGCGCACCACTTCTCCTTGAAGTAGGCGGGAGCGGCGAAGGCCGCGATGAGCGGGGCCGATTCGTCGTCGGCGTCCTTCTCCTCCACGATCCCGCCGGCCCAGTCCCTGGCGCCCAGGGACCACTCGGGAGGCACGTCGAACGCGATGCCGCGCCGAGGGTTCACGACGACCTTCCAGCCGGGCACGGTCGGTTCGGGGTCGCCGCCCCCGGTGCGGGGGTTGTCGGCGGAGCCGGACGGGCTCGCGGAGGCGGCGGACCGCGTCGGGTCCGGCTTCGCGGTGTCGTCCTGGTCGCCGCCCAGCAGCAGGAACCCGGTGACGCCGGCGGCCACGACCACGGCCGCCGCCGCGGACAGGGCGATCACCTTCGTCCGCCTGCCGTTGCCCGGCGGGGGCCCGGACGCCGCACCTCGCGGGCCGCCAGGCATGGTCGGAGCGTCCCAAGGGGCTTGCTGCTGATAGGGGTTGGGCTGTTGGTACCCGGGCCGCTGGTACGGGTTCTCTTCCTGGCCCCGCGGGTCCTGTTCGCCCCCGGGCGGCTGCTGTCCATGCCACATGGGCGTCAACGATAGGTGACGGTGATCCCCGGCGATCCCTCGGGAGGACAGCCCTGGTCAACCGAGTCTACTCGTGGGTAACATCGCGGCCATGAGCGCAGACCAGATGTCGATCGGCGAGATGCTCGCCGCCACGGTGCCGATGGCCAGGACCCTGAACCTCGAGTTCCGGGAGACCACGCCGGACAAGGCCGTCGTGGCCCTGCCGGACCAGAGCGATTACCACAACCACGTCGGCGGCCCGCACGCCGGCGCCATGTTCACGCTGGGCGAGTCCGCGAGCGGGGCCATCGTCCTCGCCGCGTTCGGCGCGCAGCTCTCCCGCGCCGTGCCGCTCGCCGTCAGCGCCGAGATCGCGTACAAGAAGCTGGCCATGGGCCCCGTGACGGCGACGGCCACCCTCGGCCGTCCCGCCGCCGACGTGGTCGCCGAGCTGGACGCGGGACAGCGCCCGGAGTTCCCGGTCGCGATCGAGATCCAGCGCGCGGACGGGGCGGTGACCGGCGAGATGACGGTCCTGTGGACCCTGCGGCCCAACGACCCGAGCTGACGGGGGCGCCCCGCCCGAGCCGCCCCCGGTGATCCCGGACGGGTAGGCTGCCCGGCGTGCGCGGCCGTGTGGCGCGTACGCCGGGCAGGTACTTGGACTACGGGAGGAACCGGCGTTGCACGTCCAGGAGTGGCTGGAGCAGGTGCCAGCCGTCAGCATCTACGCGCTGGTGGGAATCGTCATCGGTCTGGAAAGCCTGGGCATTCCGCTGCCCGGTGAGATCGTCCTGGTCTCCGCGGCCCTCCTCTCCTCCCAGCACGGTGACATCGACCCGGTGATCCTGGGTGTGTGCGCCACGGCGGGCGCCATCATCGGCGACTCCATCGGGTACGCCATCGGGCGCAAGGGCGGTCGGCCGCTGCTGGCCTGGCTGGAGCGGAAGTTCCCCAAGCACTTCAGCGCGGCCAACGTCGCGACCTGCGAGCGGTCCTTCCAGAAGTGGGGCATGTGGGCCGTCTTCTTCGGCCGCTTCGTCGCCCTGCTCCGCATCTTCGCGGGCCCGCTCGCGGGCGTGCTGCGCATGCCGTACTGGAAGTTCCTCGTCGCCAACGTCCTCGGCGGCATCGTCTGGGCCGGCGGCACCACCGCCGTCATCTACTACATCGGCGTGGTCGCCGAGGACTGGCTGAAGCGCTTCTCCTACCTGGGCCTCGCCATCGCCGTCCTGATCGGCGTCGGCTCGATGCTGTTCGTCAAGCGCAGGGCGAAGAAGGCGGCCGCCGAGGCGGAGGCCGCCGGGACGGCGGCGCCCGAGCGGGAGCCCGTCTCCGTCAGCGACTGAGTCACTCGACGCCCGAGTCACCCGGCGCCTGAGTTACCCAGCGCCTGAGTCACTCGGCGGCGTGCGCCTCGCGGTGGGCCCTCGCCAGCTCGACGTACATCGTTCCGTTGTAGGAGATGCCCTCGCGCTCCTCGTCGGTGAGCGGCCTGCGCACCTTGGCGGGCACGCCCGCGACCAGTGAGCCCGGGGGCACCCGCATGCCCTGCGGCACCAGGGCCTGCGCGGCGACCAGCGAACCGGCGCCGATCACCGCGCCGTTGAGGACCGTCGCGCCCATCCCGATCAGGCAGTCGTCCTCGACGGTGCAGCCGTGCAGCACGGCGTTGTGCCCCACCGAGACGCGCTCGCCGATGGCGATGGGGAAGCCGGGGTCGACGTGGAGGGTGCAGTTGTCCTGGATGTTGCTGTCGGCGCCCACGACGATGGGCCCGCAGTCGGCGCGCAGCACCGCGCCGTACCAGGCGCTCGCCCCCGCGTGCAGCGTCACCTCGCCGAGCACGACCGACGTCGGCGCGGTGAACGCGTCCTGGTCGATCTTCGGGTCCTTGCCGCCGATGCCGGTGATGAGTGCCTCGTGGCCCATCGACTCGCTCCCTCTTCGGTACGTCCGTGTGCGTCGTTGCTGACGGCACCGTACGGGACGCGGGGCGGCCCCGGCCGTAGGGTGAAGATCACAGGCCGTGGGCCTGCGGGGTCCGGTGGCACTGAGTAACGTGAGCGCGTGCCCAAGAACAGGAACACGTTCTCGTCCTTTGCCGCCGCGCCGCGCCGCCTCGCGCAGCGCGCGGTCCACGCGGGCTGGGCGTGGATGCAGCGCACGGGCGCGGTGACCGCCGCGTGCCCCGGACGGCTGCGCTTCGCCGCGATCGGCGAGGGCACGAAGCTCGCCTTCCCGCAGGGCACGGTCTTCGGGGAGCCGTGGATCCGGCTCGGCGACCACTGCGTCGTCGGCGAGCACGTCACGCTGACCGCCGGGATGATGCCGGACCTCGACCTCGGTCCCGAGCCGATCCTGAGCATCGGCAACGGCGTCGTACTCGGCCGCGGCAGCCACGTCATCGCGGACACCGCGGTCACCATCGGCGACGACTGCTACTTCGGCCCCTATGTGTACGTGACGTCCACCAACCACTCGTACGACGATCCGCACACGCCCATCGGCAAGCAGTGGCCCCGGATGGATCCGGTGGAGATCGGCCCGGGGTGCTGGGTGGGGACGGGCGCGGTCATCCTGCCGGGGGCCCGGATCGGGCGGAACGTCGTGGTCGCCGCGGGGGCGGTCGTGCGCGGTGAGGTGCCCGATCACGCGGTGGTGGCGGGGGCGCCGGCGCGCGTCGTGCGTACGTGGGACGCCGACCTGGGGTGGCAGCCTCCGCTGCGGACGCCCGCGCCGGTGCCGATTCCCGACGGGATCACGCCGGAACAGTTGATCGCCCTCGGCGAGTTGGGTGAGTTGGGCGAGCTGAGGGAGGGCTGAGCCGGGCGCTCCGCCGCGGGGGCTCAGGGGATTCAGCTCGCCAGGAGTACCGTGCCCACCAGGGCCAGGCCCGCGCCCGCGGCCTGGATTCCGCGCAGCCGTTCCTTGAGTACCGCCATGGCGGCGAGCGCCGTGACCACCGGATAGACGGAGGAGAGCACCGCGGCGACCGTGACCGGGCCGTTCTGGGCCGCCACCGAGTACGTGCCGTTGGCCGCCACGTCCGCCAGGCCCACGAAGGCGAGGGCGGGGACCAGCGCCCACAGGACGCCCATGCCGGAACCCTCGGGCAGCGCCCTGCCGCCGCGCCGCACCGAGACGTACAGCGCGGTACCGCCCGCCGTCACATTCGTCACGCGCTGTACGAAGAGGGCGAGGAACAGGCCGGTCAGGCTGGTGGAGGCCTCGGCGATCAGCGCCATGACGCCGCCGAAGCCGAAGGCCGCGACGAGCGTGAGCAGGACGGCCTGCCGCTGGACGGGCGCGCCGCGCAGCTCGGGGCCGCCCGCGAGCACGATGCCCGCCACCGCCACGGCGATGCCCGCGAACTGCGCCACCCCGGGCCGCTCGCCGAGCAGCAGCCCGACGCCGACGGGCACCGCGACGCCCAGCGAGCCGAGCGGCGAGACGACGCCCATCGGGCCGAGGGCGAGAGCCTTGTAGAACGCGAGCATGGCGACCGGGCCGACGAGGCCCGCGCCCACCGCGAACCACAGCTGCGGTCCCCACTCCGTCCAGCCGCCGGTCGCCGCCACGATCACGCCGAGTACGACCACGGCGATCGTCTGCGAGGCCACTACCACCGTGAGGGCGGGGACGCGCCGGGTCAGCAGTCCGCCGCCGAAGTCGGCGAGGCCCCACAGAAAGCTGGTGGCCAAGGCGAACAGTACGGTCATGGAAGGGCCTCGCAGTACAGTGTGTTGAACCATCGGGAAGCATCAGGTGCACCACACCGTAGTGCACTATCGTGAACTCTGTCATCCAAAATATTGGACGGCCAATACAGTGGACGGAATGTGTCGGACCTCGACCAGCTGACCCAGTCGCTCGCACGCAACCTCAAGCGCTGGCGCAATGAGAGGGGCTTCACCCTCGACGCCCTGGCGGCCCGCGCGGGCGTGAGCCGCGGCATGATCATCCAGATCGAGCAGGCCAGGACCAACCCCAGCGTGGGCATCACGGTGAAGCTCGCGGACGCGCTGGGCGTCAGCATCACCACGCTCCTCGACTACGAACAGGGCTCCCACGTCCGGCTCGTACCGGCGGAGCAGGCGGTGCGCATGTGGTCGACGGAGGCGGGCAGCAGCACCACGCTCCTGGTCGGAGCCGAGGCGCGCGGCCCCTTCGAGCTGTGGTCCTGGCATCTGATGCCGGGCGAGGGCAGCGACTCCGACGGGCATCCGCCGGGCACCGTCGAGCTGCTGCACGTGTCGCGGGGCGAACTGACGCTCGTCGTGGACGGCGTCGAGCACCTCGTCGCGGCGGGGACGGGGGCCACCTTTGAGGCCAATGTGCCGCACGGCTACCACAACAAGGGGGCCGAGCCCGTAGAGATGACGATGTCGGTCTCGGTGCCGCCCGCCCACGCGTCCGCCTACTGATCACCGCCGGCTCGGCCGCTCGACGGCTGTTAGCGTGCCGCCATGCGTGCTCCTCTTGGTGACTTCGACGTCGTCCACCCCGCCCCCGAAGTCCTGGACCTGCTGGTCGCGCCCGTCGCGGAAGCCGTACGAGGCTGGCACGGGCCCGTCCCCGCCGACGAGTTGATCCATGTCGACAGCGACCCGCGGTGGGCCGACACCGCGGCCTTCCTTGAGCACTACGGCCCCGAACTGCTCGATCAGTCCGCGAACTGCGTCGTCGTCGCGGGCAAGCGCGGTGGGCAGGCCACGCTCGCCGCGTGCGTCGTGCCGTCCGGGACGCGTGTGGACGTGAACGGCGTCGTACGGCGTCAACTCGGCGCCCGCAAGGCCTCGTTCGCGCCGATGGAGACGGCCACGGGCGAGACCGGCATGGAGTACGGGGGCATCACGCCGATCGGGCTGCCCGCCGCGTGGCCACTGCTCGTCGACGCCGTCGTCGCCGATCTGCCGTACGTCCTCGTGGGCAGTGGAAGCCGCCGCGGCAAGCTCATCGTGCCCGGCAAGGTCTTCGCCGGGCTGCCGAACGCGCTGGTCATCGAGGGGCTCGGCACCGCCGCCTGAGGGACGGCTCAGGCGTCCAGGCCGCCGCGCGCGACGAGTTGACGCGCGATCACATTGCGCTGGATCTCGTTCGTGCCCTCGCCGACGATCATCAGTGGCGCGTCACGGAAGTAGCGTTCGGCGTCGAACTCCGTGGAGTAGCCCTGACCGCCGTGGATGCGGACCGCGTCCAGGGTGATCCGCATGGCCGCCTCCGACGCGAACAGCTTGGCCATCCCCGCCTCCATGTCGACGCGCCGGCCCGCGTCGGCCTCCCGGGCCGCGTGCAGGGTGAGCTGCCGGGCCGCGGAGAGCGAAGTCGCCATGTCCGCGAGGTAGTTGCCGATGGACTGGTGCTGCCAGATCGGTACGCCGAACGACTCACGCTGCTGGGCGTAGCGCAGCGCGTCCTCGAAGGCGGCCCTCCCCACGCCGAGCGCGCGGGCCGCGACCTGGAGCCGCCCCGTCTCCAGGCCCTTCATCAGCTGCCCGAACCCCCTGCCCTCGACGCCGCCGAGCAGCGCCTCGGCCGGGGCGCGGTAGCCGAAGAAGGACAGCTCGCAGCTCTCCACGCCCTTGTAGCCGAGCTTGGGCAGATCGCGTGAGACGGTCAGGCCGGGGCCGTGCTCGACGAGCAGGACGGAGATGCCGCGGTGGCGGGGTTCGGCGTCCGGGTCGGTCTTGCAGAGCAGCGCGATCAGCTGGGAGCGGCGGGAGTTGGTGATCCAGGTCTTCGCTCCGTCGACCACGTAGCCGCCGCCGTCCTCGTCACGGCGGGCGATCGTGCGCAGCGCCTGGAGGTCGGAGCCGCCGCCCGGTTCGGTCAGCGCCATCGTGGCGCGGACCTCGCCGGTGGCCATGCGGGGCAGCCAGCGGCGTTTCTGCGCGTCGGTGCCGAAGTGCAGGAGCAGCTTCGCGACCACCGAGTGCCCGCCCATCGCGCCCGCCAGGCTCATCCAGCCGCGCGCCAGCTCCTCGGTGACCAGGACGTAGCAGGGGGTGGAGACGGCGGTGCCGCCGAACTCCTCCGGCACGGCGAGCCCGAAGACGCCGAGTTCCTTCATCGTCTCGATGAGCGCCTCGGGGTAGGCGTCGGCGCGCTCCAACTCCCGTGCTACGGGCTTGACGTGGCGTTCGACGAAGTCCCGCACGGTCTTGATGACCAACTGCTCGTCGGGGGAGAGACTCTCGAGGGCGCTCACCGGCAGACCCCCTCCGCGAGCAGCCGCGCGATGGTGTCGGGGTCGCGTCCCAGCTCGGCGAGGATCGCCTCGGTGTGCTCGCCCGCCGCGGGGACCGGATCCATGCGCGGCGCGACCCCGGAGAGAGCGGCGGGCGGCAGCAGCGCCTCCACGGCAGTCGGCGCTCCCGGCACCTCCACCTCCTGCCAGCGCCCGCGCTCGGTCAGCACGGGGTGGTCGAGGAACTCATGGACCGAATTGACGCCCGCGTTGGCGATGTTGGCCCGGTCGAGCAGCTTCATCGCCTCCTCGCTGCCGAGTTCCCCGAAGCGTACGGAGATGATCGCGTCGAGGGCCTCGCGGTGCGCCACGCGGCCGGACCCGGTGGCGAACCGCGGGTCGGCCGCCAGCTCCGGACGGCCGATGAACTCCGTGCACAGCGCCACCCATTCGCGCTCGTTCTGCACGGACAGCAGCACGTCCTTGCCGTCGGAGGCGGTGAACGGGCCGTAGGGGGCGACCGTCGCGTGCCGGGCGCCGACGCGGGGCGGCTGGGTGCCGCCGTACCGCGTGTAGTAGGCGGGCTGGCTCATCCACTCGGCGAGCGCGTCGAAGAGGGAGACCTCGACGGCCGGTGCGCGGCCGGTCGTCGCCCGTGTGAACAGGGCCGACAGGACACCGCTGTACGCGTACATCCCGCCCGCGATGTCGGCCACCGAGATGCCGACGCGCACCGCCTCGTCGGGGGTGCCGGTGAGCTGGAGGAGTCCTGTCTGGCACTGCACGAGCAGGTCGTACGCCTTGCGGTCGGCCCAGGGCCCGTCGGTGCCGTAGCCGCTGATGGTGCAGGGAATGAGGGAGGGGTGGCGGGCCTGGAGCTGGTCCGCGCCCAACCCCATGCGGGCGGCCGCGCCCGGGGCGAGGTTCTGCACGAAGACGTCCGCCCCCGCGAGCAGCTCCTCCAGGATCTCCCTGCCGCGCTCCGACTTGAGGTCGAGGGTGAGGGACTCCTTGGAGCGGTTGAGCCAGACGAAATAGCTGGCCTGCCCGTGCACGGTGGTGTCGTACCGCCGCGCGAAGTCGCCGCCGCCGGGTCGCTCGACCTTGATGACGCGCGCCCCCAGATCGGCGAGCTGCCGGGTGGCGAAGGGCGCGGCGACGGCCTGCTCAAGGCTGACGACGGTGATACCGGCGAGGGGGAGGGGAGGTGGCATGCGGCGTTTGTACGGCGTTGGCCGGGGGCGGGTCAATGGGGCCCCGCGCCGGGCGGCCGAGAAGGGTCGCGGAACCGGTGACCGCCGCCCGGTCCGCCGCCCGGTCCGGCTACGGCCGCACGGTCGCCGTGACGGGCCTGCCGGCGCCCCTAGGAACGTGTTCCCGACGTGCGCCGGACGTTCCGCGGACGTGCGTCGGAAGGGCGAAGTTCAGGCTGGGCCGCCACCGTGCTGAGCGTGCCGCTCGCGAGTAGGGGCTCGCGGGTGGCACGCAGCCGGTGCCTGCACGTCCCCACCGAACCGAGAACGGAAGTGTCATGCCCTCGACATCACTCGCTTCGACGGTCACCAGTTCGTACGTCACCTCCCTCGCGGACACCACCGAACAGATCAGGGCCGCCCAGCGGCTGCGCCACCGCGTGTTCGGCGAGGAGCTGGGCGCGGCGCTCGACACGCCCCTGCCCGGACACGACGTCGACGACTACGACGACCTCGCCGACCACCTCATCGTCACCGACACCGCGACCGGCGATGTCGTCGGCACCTACCGTCTGCTGCCGCCGGGCCGGGCCGAACGGTCCTACTCCGACCGGGAGTTCGACCTGCGCGCCCTGGACGGCCTGCGCTCCTCCACCGTCGAGGCGGGCCGCTCCTGCGTGCACCCCGACCACCGCTCGGGTGCCGTCATCAACCTCATGTGGTCCGCGCTCGCCCGTTACGTCCTGCTCTCCGGCCACCGCCACCTGGCGGGCTGCGCCTCCGTCCCGCTGGCCGACGGCGGGCGGGCCGCGTCCAGCGCCTGGCTGCTCGGCACCGCCAAGCACGCCGCGCCGCCCGAACTGCGCGTGCACCCCCGGCGCCCCTGGACGCCGACGGGACCCGCCCCGGAGCGACCCGCCTACGCCGACCTGCCGCCCTTGCTGCGCGGCTACCTCCGTCTCGGCGCGTGGATGTGCGGGGCCCCGGCGCACGACCCGGAGTTCGGCGTCGCCGACTTCTTCGTACTGCTCGACACGGAACGGCTCAGCGCGCGACACCGCCGCTTCTTCCTGGGCGAGGAGGCGCGGTGAGCCCCTGGGCGCTGGAGCCCGGTTGTCCGGCGAGCTGCGCCGCCGACCCGGTGGGGCGCGTGCCGCCGGGTGAACTGGCGCGACGGTACGCCGCGTTGACGTACGTGCTGAGCCGGGCCGCCGCGCGGGGCGACCGGCTCGCCGCACCCCGGGTCCTGCGGGGCGAGGCACGTGCGGTGCTCGGCGCGCTCGGGGTGCGGCTGGAGGCGGGTCCCGCCGGGCGGCTGGGGGTGGAGGTCGGCGGCGTGGGCACCCTCGTCGTGGCCAACCACATCTCCTGGCTCGATGTCCTCGCGCTGCTCGCAATCGAGCCGGTGTGCGTCCTCGCCAAACGCGAGGTGGGCCAGTGGCCGGTGATCGGCGCGCTGGCCCGGCGCGCGGGGACTCGATTCATCGACAGGGGCGGAAGCCCGCGCGAACTCCCCTCGGTCGTGGCGGAGTTGGCGCACGAGTTGCGTGGTGGCACCTCGATTGCCGTCTTCCCTCAGGCGACGACGTGGTGCTCCGCGGCGGCCGGACGCTTCCGCCGGGCGGCGTTCCAGGCCGCGGCCGACGCGGGCGCTCCGGTGCGCCCGGTGACGGTCGCCTACCGCGAGGGCGGCGCCGCCACCACGGCGGCGGCCTTCCTCGGCGCCGAGGACTTCACCACCTCACTGCGCCGCGTGGCCGCGGCCCGCGATCTCACCGTACGGATCACGGCGCACCCGCCGCTGTGGGGAACGGACCGGCGGGCGCTGGCGGCCGCCGCGCACCGGGCGGTCACGAGCGCGGCCCGCACACCACCGACGGCAGGCCGCGGCCCGCTCCGGCCCGTGACGCCTACGTCAATCGCTTGAAGTTGTCCCCGAACGTCCACCCCTTCGACCCGTCCCAGTTAATGGACCAGGTCATCAGGCCCTTCAGGGCGCCGTTGTAGTGGTTCCACGCCTGGGCCACGAGGTTCGGTGACATGTAGCCGCCGCCCGCGCCC
Source organism: Streptomyces sp. NRRL S-920 (assembly GCF_000717945.1). Lineage (NCBI taxonomy): Bacteria > Bacillati > Actinomycetota > Actinomycetes > Kitasatosporales > Streptomycetaceae > Streptomyces > Streptomyces sp. NRRL S-920. The sequence continues at coordinate 239,556 of NZ_JODF01000002.1, read as the reverse complement.
GGCTGGGCGGGCAGGCCGGGGACCTGTTTGTCGTAGGGGACCTTGATGGTGGTGCCCTGGATGACCAGGCCCTTGTCGAGGCAGTCGGTCTGCTTCGTGAAGCCCTGGACGGTGCCCGCCGGGTAGGAGTCGCCGGAACAGCCGTACATGCTGCCGTTGTAGTACTGCATGTTGAGCCACCACAGCCGGCCGTTGTCCGCGTACTTCTTGATGATCGGCAGATACGCGCCCCAGATCGAGCCGTACGTGACGCTGCCCCCGGTGACGTACGCCGTCTCCGGGGCCATGGTCAGGCCGAAGTTCGCGGGCATCCGGGCGAGGACGCCGTCGATGATGCGGACGAGGTTGGACTGGGAGGGGGAGAGCTGGTTGATGTTGCCACTGCCCACGAGCCCGGTCTCGATGTCGATGTCGATCCCGTCGAAGTTGTACTTCTTCAGGATCGGCACGATCGTCTCGACGAAGCGGTCGGCGACCCGGCTCGAACTCAGGTCGATGCCGGCCGTCGCGCCGCCGATGGACATCAGGATCGTGGCGCCGTCCGCCTTGGCCTGGCACATCTCGGCCGGGGTCGCGACCTTGACCGTCGAGTCCATCCCGTCCTCCCACAGGACGGTGCCGTCGGAGCGGATCACGGGGAAGGCCGCGTTGATCACGTTGTAGCCGTGCTGGCGGATGCGGGAGTCGGTGATCGGGGTCCAGCCGAAGGGCGGGTGGACGCCGTTGGCCGCTCCGTCCCAGTTCTCCCAGTAGCCCTGGAGCACTTTGCCCGCGGGCCTCGACTTGACCGCGCAGGTGTCGGCGGCGGGGGTGGAAGGGGCCGGGAGGGAGGAGGGGGCCGCCGCGGCGGCCGGCAGTTGTGCGACACAGGCCATCGCCAGGGCGGTCCCCAGCAGGCGTAACGTCCGACCGATCACGCTGTGCTCCTTGCGTGCGAGGGGGGAGGAGACGTGCGTGGTGCGAAGCGTCACGGTAGAAAGGACCGGACCAGCCGTCAATAGGTCTGTACCAAAGAGGAGTTGGCGGGAGTGACCCCGGGGGGCCCTAGCCGCCCACCGGAAGGCCCTTGGGCTCCTTGATCCGCTTCATGATGATCTGGGAGTTGACCTCCGTGACACCCGCGAGCGCGGTGAGCCGCTCGATCCACAGACGCTCGTACGCGGCAAGGTCCGCGACGGCGATGCGCAGCAGACAGCCGGGGCTCCCGAAGAGGCGGTACGCCTCGATGACGTCCGGGATGTCCTGGAGCGCCGCCTCGAACGCCTCGACCGTCTCGCGGTCGCGCCGCACCTCGATCGAGACCAGCACCTCGAAGCCCCGGCCGAGCGCCTCCGGGTCGACGACCGCGCGGTACCCCTGGATCACGCCGTCCAGCTCCAGCTGGCGCACGCGCCGCATGCACGGGGAGGCGCTGAGGCCGACCCGCTGGGCCAGCTCCTGATTGGTCAGCCGTCCGTCGTTCTGAAGCTCGCGCAAAATATTGCGGTCGATCGCGTCCATGGCGCAATTATCCACCCCGGCGATCGATTAATCGAGCGGATAGAGGCAAGCACATTGCGCGGTGTTCGATCTATCGTTGCGCCGAGGTCGGCCACCGCTCGGGGGGCCGTTGATCCTCTGGGTTCCTGGGAGGTACGCGGACGTGGAAACGCAGGCGCGACGGATCGTCGTCATCAGCACCGGCGGGACGATCGCCAGCCGCTGGCAGGGAACCGGCTTCGCCGCCGACGCCCCCGGCCGCGAGGTCATGGCCACGGCCGCGATACCCCACGGCATCACCTCCGAGATCATCGACCTGTTCAACGTGAACAGCCCGCGGCTGACCTCCGCCCAGCAGCTCACCCTGCTGCGCACCGTGCACGAGGTGCTGGCCGACCCCGGCGTCGACGGGATCGTCGTCACCCACGGCACGGACACCCTGGAGGAGTCCGCCTTCCTGCTCGACCTGCACCACCACGACCCCCGCCCGGTGGTCTTCACCGGCGCCCAGAAGCCGCTCGGCGCCGAGGGCGGCGACGGGCCCGGCAACCTCTACGACGCCCTGCTCACCGCCGCGACCGTGCGCGACCTCGGTGTGCTGGTCGTCTTCGACGGCAAGGTGCACGCCGCGCGCGGCACCGTGAAGACCCAGACCCTCGCCGCCGACGCCTTCGCCGACCCGTCCGGGCCGCGCGTCGGCAAGGTCGGCTTCGGCAAGGTCTCCATCGAACACCGCCCCGAGCGCCCCGAACCGCTGCCGCTGCCCGCGCCCACCGCCACGCTGCCCCGCGTCGACATGGTCATGCACCACGTCGACGCCGACGCGCTGTTCGTGGAGACGGCGGTCGAGGCGGGCGCCCAGGGCATCGTGCTCGTCGCCACCGGCGCGGGCAACGCGACGCCGGAGTTCGTCGCCGCCATCTCCGCCGCGATCGAGCGCGGGGTCCTGGTCGCCCTCACCACCCGGGTACAGGCCGGGCCCGTCACCGAGATCTACACCCATGGCGGCGCGGTCGACCTCGCGGGGGCCGGGGCGGTGCTGACCGGCACCTTGCGCGCCGGGCAGGCTCGCAGCGCGGTGCTCGCGGCGCTGCTCTCGGCCTCCAGGCCGGGGGAGCGTGAGGCTCTTCTGCGCCGGGTCGTCGGTGAGGGGGCGGCGGCCTTGGACGAGGCTGCGGCTGCCTGAGCGTCACGCTGGAACACGTATCAGTCTGCGGGCCGTATGTGGCTGGTCGCGCCCGCGCGGCGGAGCCGCATATGTCACAGCCTCGCGCCCCGTCGGGGGCGCTTCGGCCCCGGAAGAGAACAACACCATGACCGCCGCCCCCGCCCTCCGTCGCGAACACGACCTGCTCGGTGACCGTGACGTCCCCGCCGACGCCTACTGGGGCATCCACTCCCTGCGCGCCACGGAGAACTTCCCCATCACGGGCATCCCCATCTCCGTCTATCCGCAGCTCATCGACGCGCTCGCCGCCGTCAAGGAGGCCGCGGCCCGCGCCAACGAGGAACTGGGCCTGCTCCCCAAGGCCAAGGCCGACGCGATCGTCGCCGCCTGCCGGGAGATCCGGGCCGGGCACCTGCACGACCAGTTCGTCGTCGACGTCATCCAGGGCGGCGCGGGCACCTCCACCAACATGAACGCCAACGAGGTCGTCGCCAACCGCGCGCTCGAACTCCTCGGCCACCCCAAGGGCGCGTACGAGCACCTGCACCCCAACGAGGACGTCAACCTCAGCCAGTCCACCAACGACGTCTACCCGACCGCCGTGAAGGTCGCGGCGATCAGCGCCGTGCACGGGCTGCTGCGCGCCATGTCGGTCGTGCAGGACGCGTTCGCCGCGAAGGCCCTGGAGTTCCGTGACGTCCTGAAGATGGGGCGCACGCAGCTCCAGGACGCGGTGCCGATGACGCTCGGCCAGGAGTTCTCCGCGTACGCCGTGATGCTCGACGAGGACCGCATGCGCCTCGCCGAGGCCGTCGAGCTGATCCACGAGATCAACCTCGGCGCCACCGCGATCGGTACGGGACTCAACGCCCCCGCCGGATACGCCGAGACCGCCCGCCGCCACCTCGCCGAGATCACCGGCATGCCGCTGGTGACGGCCGCCAACCTGGTCGAGGCGACCCAGGACTGCGGTGCCTTCGTCCATCTGTCCGGCGTCCTGAAGCGGATCGCCGTCAAACTCTCCAAGAGCTGCAACGACCTGCGGCTGCTGTCGTCCGGCCCGCGCGCCGGACTCAACGAGATCAACCTGCCGCCCGTGCAGGCCGGTTCCAGCATCATGCCGGGCAAGGTCAACCCGGTGATCCCCGAGGTCGTCAACCAGGTCTGCTTCGAGGTCATCGGCAACGACGTCACCATCACCATGGCCGCCGAGGCGGGCCAGCTCCAGCTCAACGCCTTCGAACCGGTCATCCTGCACTCGCTCGCCAAGAGCATCACCTCGCTGCGCGCGGCGTGCCTGACCCTCGCCGAGCGGTGCGTCGAGGGCATCACCGCCAACACCGAAGTGCTGCGCCACTCCGTGGAGACGTCCATCGGGCTCGTCACCGCGCTCAATCCGCACATCGGCTACACGGCCGCCACGGAGATCGCGCGGGAGGCGCTCGCCACGGGGCGGGGGGTCGCCGAACTCGTCCTGGAGAAGGGGCTGTTGCCGCCGGAGCGGCTTGCCGAGCTGCTGACTCCGGAGCGGGTGGCCGGGGCGGCCTGAGCCCTTCCCGTGCGAGCCGCGTGTGGCTGGTCGCGCAGTTCCCCGCGCCCCTAACGGGGCGCCTTCGCGGATGCCAGTACGTTCAGCGCTGCCTGCGCCGTGAACTCGCTCTGGCCTCCCCGGACCAGCAGCTCCGCCTCCGCGAAGGCCTGGTCGTCGGCGTGGGCGGCGACATACGGGATCGCCACGCACCGCATCCCGGCCGCCCGCGCCGCTATCGCGCCGGGTGCGGCGTCCTCGAAGACCACGCAGTCCGCGGGCTCCGCGCCCAGCAGCGCGGCCGCGGCGAGGAACACGTCCGGCGCCGGCTTGCCGCGCGGCACCTCCTCGGCGGAGACGAGCGTGGTCAGCTGGGCGTCCAGGCCCGTACCGGCCAGGACCGCCTCGATCGCCGCGCGGGACGAGCCCGACGCCACGGCCATCGGCACGCCCGCCTCGTGCAGCCGCTCCACGAGCCTGCGCATCTCGGGGAAGACATGCGTCCCGGCCCGCGCCAGCTCCAGATAGCGCCGGTCGAGGTCGGCGATCAGCTCGGCCACCGACGCGTCGATCCCGTACTCGGTTCGCCACCGCGCCAGCGTCTCGTGGGAGCTGATGCCCACGTACCGCTCGTTGTCGGCCCAGGTGTACTCCCGGCCGGTGAACTCGGCGAGCAGGGCCCGCGAGGCCTCGTAGTAGTGGGGCTCGCTGTCCACGAGGGTGCCGTCGAGATCGAGGATGACCGAGGTCCTGCCGAAGCTGCTCATGCCGACCAGGATGCCAAAGGCGCAGGTCGTCGCCGCCAGGAGGGCCTCAGCGTGGCCCGGAGGCCGCCCTGCCGACCGACTCGACGAGGGGGAGCAGCCGGTGCGGGACCCGCTCCCGCAGAGCCATCTCGGTCCGCGTACGCACCACGCCCGGCAACTTGATCAACTGCTGGATGACGTCCTCCAGGTGGCCGTTGTCCCGTGCCGCGACGCGCGTCAGCAGATCGCCGCCGCCCGTGATCGAGTGCGCCTCGATGATCTCGGGCACGGCCGCGAGCGCGTCACCCACCTCGTCCAAGTGCCCCTGTGTGACCTCGATGTGGACGAACGCCAGCACCGGGTGGCCGAGCGCCGCGGGGGAGAGGAACGGACCCGTGCCCATGATCACGCCGTCCCGCTCCAGGCGGTCGAGCCTGGCCTGGAGCGTGCCCCGCGCGATGCCGAGCACGCGCGCGTACTCGCGCAGGCTGGTGCGGGGCTGTTCGAGGAGCAGGCGCAGGATGCGGGTGTCGAGTTCGTCGACGGCCATGGTCCGAGGTACTCCCAGGTGAGCGGGGCTGATCGCTGGTGACTGTAGCCGCTGGGCGGTCCGCTACGGCCGTGCCTGGGCCGCGATGAACTCGTCCCACGTGGCGACCGACCCGGCGGGTGGCGCGGAGATCCTCGGCACGGCGCCGAAGTCCGAGTACTCCTCGTTGATCACCTCGCGGCCCTTCTTGCCCTCGCCGGTCTCCCGCGACCTGAGGACGAGGTCGTCCTTGCCGACCCACATGTCGATGACGACCGACTTCAGCCCCTGCTTCTTCGCCGCCGTGACGTAGAGGTCCCGCAGGTCCTTCGACAGCGCGGGACCGGTGTACTCGGCCAGCTGGTCGAGGACGACCTTGCCGCGGTAGTGGTCGGCGGCCCGGCCGCCGGTCTTCTCCTCGGCAACCCACGCGGTGGACTTCGTCGCGGCGAGCGCGCCCGCGAACTCGGCGACGTACCCGGCCGCGCGCGGAGCGCCACCGCCCCCGTCCGCACCTCCGCCGAGATCCATGCTGTACCAGCTCTTGCCCGGCACCTTGTCCGTCTTCACGTACGTCGAGCCGCCCAGGGAGAGCATGTGGCTGACGCCGGTCGGGTTGGCCGCGGACTTCGACACCTCCGCCTTGATGACCGAGGCCGCGGGCTTCTTCTGGTAGAGCATCTCGGAGCGGTCGGTGCCGCCCTGCCCCGTCTGGACCGTCTTGTACGAGGACTGCGCCGCGGTCTTCCTCGCAGCGGCCGTCAGCACGGCGCGGGCGTCCTTCCGCTCGTCCTGCGCGGCCTTGCCCGGCTCACGGCCCGGACGGTCGTCGCCGCCCTCTCCGCCGCAGCCCGCCAGCACCATCGTGAGCGCCGCCCCCACGGCCGCCGTCACGACACCCCACCCCTTGACCTGCACAGTTGTTCGTTCCTCGCTGGTTGTACAGAATTTCTGCATTTCGGCGATCTTAACCGGGCGCCGCCGCGGCACTGCCCGCGCGCTACTTCGGCGTGACCCAGACCTGGCGCTCTCGCGTGTTCGCCGTGTGCAGCTGGACCTCGGTGCCGTTGGCGGTGCGGCCGCCCCTGACGTCCAGGACCTTGCCCGAGGCGACGTGCGCGATCCGGCCGCCGGCATTCACCGACCAACGCTGGGAGGCGCCGCCGTCGCAGTCGCGCAGGCTGATGCGGTTGCCGTCGGTGTTCGCGTCGCGGTGGTTGTCCAGGCACTTGCCGAGGGCGCGGAAGGTGCCGTCCTGCTGGAGGATCCACGACTGGGCGACGCCGCCGTTGCAGGCGTACAGCTGGATCCGCGTGCCGTTGACGGCCCTTCCGCCCTTGACGTCGAGGCACTTGCGGCCGATGCCGGTGACCTTGCCCTGCGGGGGCAGCGCGGCGCCGCCCGCGCGGGCCAGGTGGCGCAGGCCCTGGACGTCGTACTGCTGCACGTAGGTGCCCGCGCGCCTGTCCTGGTAGGCGTTGGCCGGCGTGCACATCACCGGTGCCTCGCCCGAATCGGTGCCCTTGACGCAGTCGCCGCGCGCCGCGCCGCGGTTGGCGTGCGCGAGGCCCATCGTGTGCCCCAGCTCGTGGCTGATGTGGTTGCGCAGATAGGTCTCGCCCATGGACGGCGCGGGCTTTCCATCGGCGGAGAAGAACTCGTCGTTGATGTACGCGTGCCCGCTGGTCACCGTGGCCGGGAGGGAGGAGGCGTAGAAGCCGCAGCTCAGATTCTTCCTGCCGGATCCGTCACGGACGACCTTCCAGCCCGAGCCGCCGCCGTCGGCGGGCGGTACGCACGGACGCCGCAGCAGCCCGATGACGACCTCGCCCCTGGTCCTGACGTGGTCCCAGCCGACCGGCCGGGAGTCGACGGTGACCGGCAGGTTCGTGACGCGCCGCAGGTCGGCGGCCGACCGCTTGACGTAGGGGCCGAGCCAGTCGGCGGCCCTCCTGTCGTAGAACCTGACGGTGTAGCCGGTGCCGAGAAGCTTGGCCGCGCCGGCCGACGTCCAGCCCTCGCCGTGCGGGGCGGCGGGCGCGGCACGCCCGGCGGGAGCCGCAGAGGGCGCGGGCGTGAGGGACATCACGCCGTCCCTGAAGCGTGTCCCGTCGGATCCGGAGGAGCTGAAGTCCTGCCGTTCCGCGTGGCTCGCCGCCGTGCGCGTGGGCGCCGCGGCCGGGCGCGACGACGCGGGCGCCCTGTCATCGGTGGCATCGGCGTCGTCGGTGCCGAACGCGCTGGGCGACAGCTGGAGCCCGGCCACGACCGCCGCCGCGGCGCCGACGGCGGCCATGGCCCTACGGCGTCTGCGGGCGACGCGCTTCCGTATCGAACTCAAGTCCCCGCCGTCCTCTCGCTGAAGAGCATGTGCTCGCTGAAGAGCATGTGCCGCCCCGGGCCTCGCCGCTGGGAAGTCCCGGCGTCGCAGAGATGATAGGCGTGAAGTGCGGTGCGGGTGACGTCAGTTGGGTGCCATGGGGGCGGCGCCGCTCCGGATGCCGACGGCTGGGGCACATGACAACGACAAGGACCACCAGGGTGGTTGTTGAGGGCGTATCCGCCTGGTGCTGTAGGGCGCACTGGACGGGCGGATTGGCGATCAGCCGAGGGGGGCATCACCGTGAGGCAGGACCGGTCGCGCAAGACACGCCGCGGCCCCGGTGGCGACAGTGATCGCGGGTGTACCGGTTGTCCACGGGAGGGGAAGTGAGTTGCCATGCGTGCGCACCAGCGCGCCCATCGGCCCACCACCAGGGTGGAGTACGCATTGCCGCAGGAAGCCGCTTCGGCGGGGCGAGCACGGAGGCTGACCTGCGCGTTCCTCGTCAGAGCGCACCACCGCAAGGCCGAACTGCCCGCCGAGCGCGTGGACGACGCCGCGCTGGTCGTCTCCGAGCTGGTCTCCAACGCCGTCCAGCACGCGCGTGGCGGCTGCCGCCTGCGCGTGGAGGTCGCCGGTGACCGGGTGACCGTCGAGGTCTACGACACGAGCCCGGTGCGCCCACGCGTGCGCAAACCGAGCAGTGAGCGGGAGAACGGCCGGGGGCTGGCGATGGTCCGCCAGCTCACCCACCGCCTGGAGGTCGTGACCGCGCGCCGCGGCGGCAAGACGGTACGGGCGGTACTGGCCTGACGGAGCCCGGGGGCGCCTGGAGAAAAGTCCGTTGCGGGCACAGGGCGTGGCGGCGGACAGTGGGCGCATGACGATGTCTCTCACGCTGCCGCCCGGCCTGACCGTGCGGGCCGCGACGCTCGGCGACGCGGCGGCGGTGTGCGCCCTGCTCAACGAGGTCGACCTGCTGGAGATCGGCCGCGCCGACACCGAACTGGCCGAGGTGCAGGCCGACTTGAACCACCCCGAGGTGGACCTGGAGCGTGACTCCTGGCTGCTGTTCGAGGGGGAGCGCCTCGTCGGGTACGCCCTGCTGTGGGACGAGTCGGGCGGCGAGCGGATCGACGTCGACCACTACGTGCTCCCCGGCCGGCCGCGGGGCGCCCTGCACCTGTTCGACCTGATGGAGGCCCGCGCCGCACGGCGCGCGGCGGCCAACGGAGCGGCGCGCGCCGTGCTGCACCTGCACCTCAACAGCACGCCCACCATGGACCTGTCGGCGCTGGCCGCGCGGGGCTGGCGCACCGTGCGCCGCTACAACGTGATGGCCCGCCACATCAGCGTCCACGCCGACGAGCCGCCGACGCCCGTGCCCGGCGTGACGCTACGGGACTGCTCGGCGGAGGAGGACCGCAGGCACGCCCACCGACTGCTCCAGGAGTGCTTCACCGAGCACTTCGACTTCCAGCCGCGCAGCTACCCGCAGTGGCTCGACGACATCGGCGCCGAACGCGCGGACTGGTCGCTGATCTGGATCGCCCACGTCGACGGCGTCGGCGACGCGGGCGTGCTGCGCACCCACGACGACCGCCCGTCGATGGCCTGGATCGGCAACCTCGGCGTCCTGCCCGAGGCCCGCGGCCGCGGCCTCGGCAGCCACCTCCTGCGCCACGCCTTCGGCCACTACGCGGCGCGCGGCCGCGACCGGATCGGCCTCGGCGTCGACACGGACAACAGCAGCGGCGCGCTCGCCCTGTACGAGCGGCACGGCATGGCACTGGACCACGCGGTCGACACGTGGGAACTGATCTGCCCGGTCTGAGACCCACGGGGGTGGTCTCGGACCGGGCCCGCGCCTGGTACTAGCGCAGCTCGCTGCCGAAGAGTGCCGCCGCGGCGGGGGCCGCGACGTCCTTGGGGCCGAAGGCGGCCGAGCCGGTGGCGGTCACGCCCGTGGCCGTGCCGCGCAGCGACCAGAGCGCGCCGGCCTGCGCGTTCTCCCGGACGGAGGAAACGGCGAGGTCGCGGTGGCCGTCGCCGGTGACGTCGAGCAGCGCGGTGGCCGACCCGAAGGTGTCGTCCTTCTCGGCGACGCCGGGAACACCCGCCGTGTTCTGGTGGAAGACCTGCGCCCCGGCCCCGGTCACGCCGTCGGCGCTGCCGTGCACCAGGACGACCGCGCCCGCGTCGGCGACGGAGCCCACGTCCTCACCCGTGACACCCACGGCGAGGTCGGCGTATCCGTCGCCCGTCACATCGCCGACGGCCACCGAGGCGCCGAAGGCGTCCCCGCTCTCCTCGGCGCCGGGAACGCCCGGCAGGTCCTGGTTGATCACCTGGGTGTCGTCCTTGAGGCCGCTCGCCGAGCCGTAGGCGACCCTGACCGTCGACCTGTAGACGTTTCCGAGCGCCAGGTCGTCGTAACCGTCGCCGTTGATGTCACCGACAGCCATGTCGCCGCCCGCGCCCGGCGCGTCGCCCCTCGTGAAACCGGTGGGCGAGCCGTACAGGACGCCGTTGGACGCCTCGCCGTCGCCGCTGTAACGGACCATGGCGAGGTCGTCGTAGCTGTCGCCGTTGAGGTCACCGACGGCCTGCGGCGAGGACGGCCCCGACAGGCTCCTGGGGCCGTCGACGCAGTCCCGGTCGGCGCAGGTGGGATCCGGGCGACGGCTGCCGTAGTCCCACCACTCCGACCTGTCCATGAAGTCGAGGGTCTTGGCGGGCGTGCCGGTGCGCTGGAGAGGGCCCTTCCACAGGCGGGCCTGCTGGCCGACCGGGTCGTCGCCGTAGGACTCCACCCCGGCGAACAGGGCGAGGTCGGTCGTGCCGTCGCCGTCGAAGTCCCCCGCCTGCGGGGACCGGCCGAAGGTAGCGATCCTGGTGCCGCCGGTCAGACCGGAGGCGGAACCCCACAGGATCACCGAGCCCTCCGACGCGCTCCTGCCGCTCACACCGATGACCAGGTCCGCGAAACCGTCGCGGTCGAGGTCGCCCTTGGTGAACGTCCCACCGAACTCCTCCTTCGCCGTGGCCGCGCCGGGCACGCCGCTGGTGGAACGGCTGACGACCTTCTTGCGGGCCGGGCCGAGGCCGTTCTTCGACCCGTATGTCACCACTACGTACCCGGCCTTGGCCTTGCCGGAGACCGTGCCGCCGGGGGCGCCGACGACCAGGTCGCCGTAGCCGTCGCCGTTGAAGTCGTCCGTCGCCTTCGCCGCGTCGCCGACGCGGCCCGATGCGGCCGGCGAGGTCGCGGGGGCGGCGGCCCGGGCGCTTGCCTGCCCGAGGGTGAGGGCCGAGAGACCGCCGCCCACCAGCAGCGACGCGGCTATCAGCGGCATGGTGAGACGGACTGTGCGACTGCTGCGCGGCATATGACTTCCCTTGGTCAAAGATCGGCTGTGCCTCTCAGACGACCTGCGACCATCCCCGACGGTTGTACGGCGCCCGGTGCGGCACGCTGCGCAACCGCCCGATCACTGCGGCACGTTGAGGACGAAGTCGAAGTCTGCCTCCTTCGCGTTTCCGACGGTACGTACGTTCATCAGCAGCCGGGAGTCGAAGATCGGGTCCGTGTTGTTGCGCGGCTCACCGGGGAAGTACAGCTGTGTCGTGAGCACCGGGCGGCCCGGGGCCTGCACCTTGACGTGCAGATGGCGGGTGCGGCCGGGGTAGAGGCCCGGTACGACCGTGGTGAGCCTGAACGCGCCGGACGCGTCCGTGTACTGGTGCCCGCGGAAGCGGAACCCGACGTTGTCGTACGTCCCATAGGTGTCGGCCTGCCAGAAGTCCAGGAGGACCTGGGGTATCGCCCGGCAGGCGCGACCGAAGACGTACCCGGTGACGGTCAGCCTCATCCCCGGCGTCCCCGGCTGGATGAGCGAGGTGCGCCGCGGGGAGTTGGGCTTGAAGTAGGGGCCCTCCGTCTGCGGCGGCGTCGGATCGTCGCCGTCGTCGCACGACGGCGTCAGCACCGGTGCCTCGCCCCGCTCGCCCGCGGTGCGGGCCAGGGCGGGCACCCCCATGAGGCTCACGGGAACGGCCATGCCGACCGCGGCCGCGGCTCTCAGAACCGTCTTGCGGCTGGGTCCCTTGCCGGTCTTGTCGTCCATCGCTCCTCCAAAAGGGCGGGGTGGATTCCGGATCGGCTAAGAAGCTATGCGGGGGAGCGGGGCCGGGCGATGGACTGGACCCGGTGGTCGTGGTGAATATCGCCGGTGCCGCGCCGGAAGTCCCCGGGACTCGCGCCGGTCTCGCGGCGGAAGAAGCGGCAGAAGTACGCCGGGTCCCCGAACCCGACCCGCCCCGCGATCTGACGCACCGACAACTCCGTGCGCAGCAGCAGGCGTTTGGCCTCGTGCACCCGGGCCTGCCGGATCAGTTCGCCGGGCGTACGGCCCGTGGACGCCTTCACGGCCTCGCTGAGATAGCTGACCGAGACGCCCAGGTGCTCCGCGCACGTCCGCACCGAGTGCGGCGCGCCCTCGGGAGTGCCGAGCAGCGCCACGAACTCCGCGGCCACCGAACCGGGCCGCGAGGGCGGCGGCAGGACCGCGGGCTGCGGTGCGGGCTGCCGCGCCGCCCGCACCACCAGGACGTGCAGCAGGGCCCGCAGCACACCCGGAAACCCCGCGGCACCCGTGCGGTACTCGCTGTCCAGTTCGGCGACGAGGCGAGCGGTCCACTCCGCCGCCTCGTCGGACAGTTCGAGCCAGGAGCGCCGCGCGAGCCCCCGCAGAAGGGCGCGGTCGGCGGGGTGGTCCAGGAGGAAGTCGTCGGTGAAGAGGACGACATGACCCTCCAGGCCGGTCACTCCCTCCCAGTGGTGGACCTGCCCGGGGGCGATGAAACACAGGTTGGGCGGGCGCAGCGTGAAGCCCGTGAGGTCGACGACGTGCCTGCCGGTGCCGCCGGTGACGTGGACGATCTCGTGGAAGGTGTGCCGGTGCGGGAACGGCGCGCGCGCCATCGGACCGAAGGCGTCGAACGTGCCGATGGCGAACGGCAGCGCGTTGGGCATCGGCACCTCCAGGCGGTGCGTCGGCATGCCGTCCCCGGTCGGCTCCCCGCTGTTCCCCTCGCCGGGCAAGACCGTTGTGCGCATTGCGTACGCTCCTCATCCCTACGCCGTCCGCCACGGCCGCCACCATGGCACGCGCGGTCACCGCCGGGGAGAGGACGTACGGCGGTGGCCAAAAGGCGCGTACTCGTGCGACCCGCACTGTCCCGTGCGGCGTACGCCGATCACGGCGGCGTCAGGGGCACGTCAGCGCTCCCGGCGAGGATCGCGACGACACGGAACCAAGCCGCCAGGAGGCAGCTGACATGGCCGTCGCACACCACGCACCCGACCGGAACGGGAACACGCCCGGCGCGTGCCGCCGCCGGGGCGGGCGAGGCCTGCGGGCCGCCCTCGCGGGCGCCGTCGCCTGCGCCGCGGCCCTGGCCGTCCCACCGGCCTCGCAGGCCACCGCCGCCACGAGGTCCGCCACCACAGCGGGCTGCCAGGCGCGCGCCGACGCACGGCACACCGACTGGACCGGGATGCACTTCCTCGGGGACGTGGTCTGCCCGCACAACACCGGCTCGGTCCGGGTGCAGTCCACGACCGAGAGTTCCGTCAACGGCCAGATCGCCTTCTCTCCCAGCTGGTTCGTGTGCTGGAAGCGCGGCAGCCCGTACCAGGGAGGGGACATCTGGTACTACACGCAGGGCGACACGGTCTCCGGTGCCAGGACCGCGAAGGGCTGGGGGTACCTCCCGGCCGCCGAACTCGCCTCGGCCACGCATCCGGTGCCGGGCCTGAAGCAGTGCACTTGGTCGTGAGGACCAGTGCCGTTCTCTGGAGTACGCGCATGAGCCCCGCACTCGCACAGCACCCCCGAAAGCGCCGCGCCGCCCTCGCGGGAGCCGCGCTCTGTCTGACGCTGGCCGCCGGGCCGGTGCCGGCCGCACAGGCGAGCCAGGCAGCGCCCCGCGCCGGTGCGGCCGAGGCGTCGGCGACCTGCTCGCTGCGGCAGAACCAGCCGCACAGGGACACCCTGGGCAACGTCTTCAGCCTCGATCTGTACTGCGACAACCTGATCTCCGACACGTTCGGCCGCCCCGCCTTCAACGCGCCGGTCACCGGCCGCCTCAAGTACACGCCGAGCTGGTTCGTGTGCTGGACCGAGGGCGACCCCGCGCCCGACGGAAACAAGGTCTGGTACTACACGCAGGGCGACGAGGTCGTCAGCCTGCCCGGCATCAAGGGCTGGGGCATGGTGCCGGCCAGGGTCGTGGAGACCCAGAAGCACCCCTACCCCGGGCTGCCCCGCTGCCCGTGGTTCTGATCCGCATACCCCACCACACCGTTCGGGAGAGTTCACCGTGACGTCACGACCCAACCGACGCGACCGCGTCCGTACGCTCGCCGCCGCGCTGCTCGGCTGCGCGCTGCTGGCGGGACCCGCCGTGGCACTGGACGGGGCCGCGGACGACGTGCGCGTCCAGCAGGCCACCAACGGGGAGTGGCGCCACTGCCCGTACACCGGAACCCACCCGGAACTGGGCAAGGGCCACGCGAACGACGCCGTCGGGCACCTCCAGTGCGTCCTGAACAAGGTCTACGGCTACAAGAGCGTCACCATGGACAAGATCTTCGGCGACGCCACCCTGGCCGCGGTCAAGAACTTCCAGCAGAGCGTCGGCCTGAGCGCGGACGGGTTCGTCGGGCCCAACACCTGGGCGGCGCTGCATCCGTAACCACGTGGTGGACCGATGGATCTCCGCTCGGCGATCATGGGGCGCAGCCGAAGCGCGACGGCGAGACCGTCGTACACCCCCGGCGCCCAGGCGCCGCGACCCGCGGAGAGACCATGCGTGTGCTCGCCTTCGACCACCTCGTCCTGAACGTCGCCGACATCGAGCGCTCGCTCGCCTTCTACACCGGCCCGTTGGGCCTTGAGCCGGTGCGCGTCGAGGAGTGGCGGGCCGGCAAGGCCCCCTTCCCGTCCGTGCGCATCAGCCCCACCACCATCATCGACCTCGTCGCGGCCCCCGAAGGGCAGCCGGCGGGCTCCAACGTCGACCACATCTGCCTGGCGGTCGAGCCGCTCGACTGGCAGCAGGTCATCGACTCCGGCGTCTTCACGGTCCTGGACGGCCCCGGCGAGCGTTTCGGCGCCCGGGGCACCGCCCTCTCCCTCTACGTGCGGGACCCCGACGGCAACACCGTGGAGCTGCGCTGGTACCCGCAGGACGCCTGACACCCGGTCAGGCCTCCGGTCAGGCCTCCGAGAGGCCGAAGCGCCCGTGGAACGCGCGCAGGAAACCGGGCGCGTACCAGGCCGAGCGGCCGAGCAGCCGCATCGACGCGGGGACGAGGACACCGCGTACGGCGATGGCGTCGATGAGGATGGCGAGGCCGCTGCCCAGGCCGAACAGCTGCATGAAGCTGATCTCGGCCGTCCCGAACGCGAAGAAGCTCACCGCGATCAGCGCCGCCGCCGCGCTGACGACGCGCCCGGTGTGCCCGAGACCGTTCACCACGGCCGACTCGTTGTCCTCGCCCAGCTCGTGCAGCTCCTTGATCCGGCTGGTGACGAACACCTCGTAGTCCATCGAGAGGCCGAAGGCGACGCAGAACATCAGCACGGTCATCGACGTCTCCATCGGCTGCGGCGTGAAGCCGAGCAGACCGGAGAGATGGCCGTCCTGGAAGATCCAGGTCATGACGCCGACGGTCGCTCCCAGGCTGACCGCGTTGAGGGCCAGCGCGCGCAGCGGCTGGACGACGCTGCCGGTGAACAGGAAGAGCAGCAGGAAGGTGGTGACCACGATCAGGCCCACGGCGAGCGGGAGCCTGCCGCCGATCGAGTCGTTGGAATCGACCAGTTCGGCGTCGCCGCCGCCCACCAGCGGTTCGGTCCCCGAGGGCGGGGCGGCCGACCTGACCTCCTCGACCAGCTCCTTGGCCGCGTCCGACTTCGGCGTCAGCGCGCTCACCACGTTGAGCTGCTGCGCGCCGGGGCGGCCGAGCGCCGCGTTGCCGGGACCGGCCGCCGCGGCCCGTCCGTCGGTGTAGACCCCCGTACTGGCCTCGACGCGGGCGACGCCGTCGAGCCGGGACAGCCCGGCCGCGTACGCCTCCAAGGGGGCCCTGTCCACGGACTCGTCGATGACGACGCGCAGGGCCGCGGCGTCGTTGCCGTCGAAGTTCTCCCGCAGCGACACCGAGACCTGGCGGCTCTCGGCGCCCTCGGGCAGCACGCGTTCGTCCGCCGTGCCGAAGGTGATGCCGAGCAGCGGGCTCGCCGCCGCGACCAGCACCGCGAGCACGGGCAGCGCGGTGAGCGCGGGCCGGCGCATGACGGTCCTGGCAAGACGCCCCCACCAGGACGCCCCGGATCCGGAGCGCCCCGGCCTCGCCCACGGCATCCGGCCGCGGTTGACCCGGTGGCCGAGGACGTTGAGCAGCGCCGGCACCACGAACAGGGTGGCGAGGGCCGCGATGACGACGACACCCACCCCGGAGTAGCCGAACGAGCGCAGGAAGTACTGCGGGAACACCATGAGCGCCGCGAGCGCGGCGGCCACGGTCGCGGCGGAGAACGCGACCGTACGCCCCGCGGTGCTCATCGTCGCGCGGACGGCGTCCTCCACGCCCACCCCCGCCGCGAGCTGCTCCCGGAACCGGCTGACCATCAGCAGGGCGTAGTCGACGCCGAGGCCCAGACCGAGGGCCGTGGTCAGATTGACCGCGAAGACGGACACGTCGGTGACGCTGCCGACGAGGTACAGCTCGGCGAACACCCCCACGATGGCGATGAGCGCGATGGCCAGTGGCAGCAGCGCGGAGACCACCGTGCCGAAGACGACCAGGAGCAGCAGCAGGACGAGCGGTATGGCGATGGACTCCGCGAGGACGAGGTCCTCGCCGGTCTGCGGCCCCATCTCGTAGCTCACGCCGGCGCTGCCACCGGCCTTCACCGTGAGCGCGTCCTTGTACGTACCGGCGTAGACGTCGATGACGCCCTTGGCGTTCTCCTGCCGCTCCGTGTCGTGTCCCTTCACCCGGGCGAGGACGAGGGCCTCGCGGCCGTCCTTGGAGCGCAGGCCGGGACTGTTCGTGTCCCAGTACGAGACCACGTTGTCGAGGTCCCGCTCCTCCTTCAGCTCGGCCACCAGGGCCCGGCCGTTCCGTTCGGCTTCGGGACCGTCGACGCGGCCCTCGGAGGGACGGACCAGCAGCACCAGGTTGGTCTCGCCGCCGAACTTCTCGTCGATGACCTCCCTGGCCCGCGACGACTGGGAGGACGGATCGTCGAAACCGCCGCCGAGCAACTTCCCGAACGCGCCGGCGCCCAGGGCGCCCATGAGGGCCACGGCCACGACGGCTATGACGAGTACCAGCCGGGACCGGCGGATCGCCAGTTCGGCTATGCGTTCAAACACGCACGTTCTCCTTTGGTGTCCCCGCGTTTCCTACGGATGAAGGCGGATGAAACGGGGGTCGCACGCTTCGCCGCCGCGAGTGACGCTAGTGAGGACACGGAAGATCTGGCAGTGTCAGATTTTCTTCACGGCAGGCAACTGACCCTGGCGGTGCGGGCGTTACCGTCGTACCGTCGCCGCATGCTCGCCGACCGAGAAGCCGCCGCCCCGCCCACCCTGCGCCAGCGCCGAAGGGCCGCAGCCACTCAGGAGATCCTGGACGCCGCCGAGCTGCACATCACCGCACACGGGCCCCCGGCTCTGTCCCTGCGCGCCGTCGCCCGCAGCCTCGGCATGACCGTCCAGGCCCTCTACCACTACTTCCCGAACCGGGACGCCCTCGTCACGGCTCTCATCACCAAGGCGTACGGCGACCTGGCCGACGCCGTGCAGGCAGCCGTCGACACCGCTGCGGACGGCGCGGACGTGCCGCGCCTGGTCGTCGCGGCCGAGGGCTACCGCCGATGGGCCATCGCCCGCCCCGAGCACTTCCAGCTCCTCTACGGCACGCCGCTGCGGGAGTACGAGGCGCCCGCCGACGGCCCGACGACCCGGGCCATGCGCCGGATGAGCGCGATCTTCGAACGCGAGATGTTCGCCGGGTTCACCACGGCGCAGCTCGCCGAGGCCGACACCCCCGCGCTGTCGCCCGCGCTCCGGGCACACCTGGAACAGCTGCCCCCGGACGGCCTGGGGGAGCTGCCGCCGGCCGCGACCACGCTGCTCCTGAGTGCGTGGGGACATCTGCACGGCCTCGTGGTCCTCGAAGTCTTCGGCCACACCTCCTTCACCGGCGACCACCAGGCCGAGATCTTCCGCGCGGCCATGCGGAACCTGCTGGAGGACGTCCACCGCCGGATCCCGGCGCACGCGCCGTGACGCGCGCCGGGGCCGAGCGGCGCGTCAGGGATGCTGGCCCGGCCCCTGCTCGTAGTGGGCGATCCTGCTGGGGGACAGGTCCGTGGGGTCCTCACCCGCTTCCAGAAGCGTGTCGGCCGGGCCGATGATCAGCGGATCCGCCTCGCCCACGGCGTCCTTGTCCTTCGCCTCGTAGTCCATACGCAGCAACAGGTGCCGGATCGCCTCAAGACGCCCCCGGCGCTTGTCGTTGAACTTGATCACCGACCACGGGGCGTGAACCGTGTCCGTCGCCCGGAACATCTCCACCTTGGCCTTGGTGTACGCGTCCCAGAGGTCGAGCGAGGCCAGGTCCGTCGGGGACAGCTTCCACTGCCGTACGGGATCCACCTGACGGATCGCGAAGCGCGTACGCTGCTCCGCCTGCGAGACGGAGAGCCAGAACTTGATCAGCACGATCCCGTCGTCGGTGAGCATCTTCTCGAACAGCGGGGCCTGCTGGAGGAACTGCCGGTGCTCCTGCGGGGTGCAGAAGCCCATCACGGGCTCGACGCCGGCGCGGTTGTACCAGGAGCGGTCGAAGAAGACGATCTCCCCGGCCGACGGGAGCTGCGCCACGTAACGCTGGAAGTACCACTGGCCCGCCTCGCGCTCGGTGGGCTTGTCCAGGGCCACGACGCGAGCGCCTCGCGGGTTGAGGCGTTCGGTGAAGCGCTTGATGGTGCCGCCCTTGCCCGCGGCGTCCCGCCCCTCGCAGACGACCACGATGCGCTGCCCCTGCTCGCGGACCGTCTTCTGCAACTTCAGCAGCTCGATCTGGAGGAAACGCTTCCGGCGCTCGTAGGTCTTCCGCCGCATCTTCTCCCGGTAGGGGTAGTTCTCCTGCCAGGTCCGCAACGGCTCGCCCTGCTCGTCGAGCAGCACCGGACGCTCCGGCCGGGCCTCGTCCACCCGCAGCCCGTCGAGCAGGCGCTCACCCTCCTCCTCGGCCCCAGCCCCGTCCGATGCCATGGCGTCTCCTCTCATCGCTTCATCACCTCACCGCCGAGTAACACTGTCTACCCCCATATCGAGCGGCAACCTCGCAGAAATCGCCTCGACCGTTGTCCGGATCAGGTGGCGCGGGCCCCGCGGACCGGCGCGGACAATGACGTTCGGAGCCATGGTGGGCCGGGGGTGGTAGCTGTGCCGCGCGGAGAGCGACCGCTGGAGGACGACGGGGGCGAGCTGACCGCGTTCGCGGCCGACCTGCGCAAGCTGCGGGAGAAGGCGGGCGGCCCGCCGTACCGGCAGCTCGCGCGCGCCGCCCACTACTCGTCGACGACGCTGGCCGACGCGGCGGGCGGCCGCAGACTGCCGAGCCTGCCGGTCACCCTCGCCTATGTGCGGGCCTGCGGCGGGGACACGAGCGCCTGGGAGGCGCGCTGGCACGCGCTCAGCGCCCGGCTCGCCGCCGCCGAGGCACCCGACGAGGCCCCCGTCGCCGGTGACGGTGAGCGGCGCGGACCCTACGTGGGGCTCGCCGCGTTCCAGCCGGAGGACGCCGCCTGGTTCTTCGGGCGGGAACAGCTGACCGACGACCTGGTCCGCCGGGTCCGCGAGCGCCACTTCCTCGCCGTGTTCGGCGCCTCGGGGGCGGGAAAGTCCTCGCTGCTGCGGGCGGGCCTGCTCCCGCGCCTGCACGAAGGTCCCCACGCCGAGTGGACCACCGTCCTGTTCGCGCCCGGCGCCCACCCCCTGGAGGAGTGCGCCGCCCGGCTCGCCGCCGTCGGCGCGGACACGGCCACCGCCCTGCGCCGCGAGCTGGCGGCGGACCCCCGGGCCCTGCACCTGACCGTGCTCAAAGCGCTGGCCGAGCGGCCGCCCGGCGCCGAACTCCTCCTGGTCGTCGACCAGTTCGAGGAGGTGTTCACCCTCTGCGCCGACGCCGCGGAACGCACCCGGTTCATCACCGCCCTGCTCACCGCGGCCCAAGCGGCCAACAGCCGGACGCGCGTCGTCCTCGGCGTGCGGGCCGATTTCTACGCGCGCTGCGCCCAGTACCCCGACCTCGTCGAGGCGCTGCGCGACGCCCAGTTGCTCGTGGGGCCGATGACCACCGACGAACTGCGCCGGGCGATCAGCCGGCCCGCCGCCCGCGCGGACTGCACCGTGGAGGGGGCGCTCCTCGCCCGCGTGATCGCCGACGCCACCGGCAGGGCCACGGTGCTGCCGCTGGTCTCCCACGCGCTGCGCGAGACCTGGCGCCGCCGCCGCGGCAGCGCCCTCACCCTGTCCGGGTACGAGGCCGCGGGCGGCATCCGGCACGCCCTCGCCCAGACGGCCGAGGCGGTCCACGCCGGGCTCACCGGCGAACAGCGCCGCCTGGCCCGCGCCGTCCTGCTGCGCCTCGTCGCGATCGGCGAGGACGCGGATGCCACCGGACGCCGCCTGCCCCGCGCCGACCTGGACTCCCTCGACGAGGACCGGGCCGGTATCGGGACGGTCGTCGACGCGCTGGCTCGCGCCCGCCTGATCACGCTGGACACCGACACCGTCGAACTCACCCACGAGGCGCTGCTGCACGCCTGGCCGCGACTGCGGCACTGGATCGACGAGGACCGGGCGGGACTGCTGCTGCACCAGAGGCTGAGCGAGGCGGCCACCGCCTGGGACCGCGAGGGCCGCGACCCGGGGGCGCTGTACCGCGGCACACGGCTGGCGGCGGCCGAGGAGTACGCGGCCACGCCCGACGGCGCCCTGACCGCACTGGAGCGGGACTTCCTGGCCGCGAGCACCGCGGCCCGCGACCGCGAGCGGCGCGCCGCGGTCCGCACCACGCGGCGCCTGCGCCGGCTCACCGTCACCCTGTCCGTGCTGCTGGTCATCGCGCTCGTGGCGGGCCTGATCGCCTGGGACCAGGACCGGACCAGCGAGAGCCACCGGCGCGAGGCCGTCACCGAACAGCGCAGCGCCCTGTCGCGGCAGCTCGCCGCCCAGGCGTCCGTCCTCCTCGCCGACGAGTCCGACCTGGCCTCGCTCCTGGCCGTCTACGCCTACCGCATCCGCCCCACCGCCGAGGCCACCACCAGTCTCCTGGCCGCGGCCTCGCGCCCGCTCCAGCAGCGGCTCACCGGCCACAAGGGGGAAGTGGGGTCGGTGGCCATCAGCTCGGACGGCCGCACGGTGGCGAGCGGCGGCCAGGACGGCACGGTACGGCTGTGGAACGCGGCCACCGGCAGCGCGCGCACCACACTGGAGGGACACAAGGGGGCGGTGCACTCGGTGGCGTTGAGCCCCGACGGACGCACGCTGGTGAGCGGCGGCCAGGACGGGACCGTACGGCTGTGGGGCACGCGAACCGGCGAACAGCGAGCCCTGCTGGCGGAGCATCAGGGCACGGTGCGGTCGGTGGCGTTCAGCCCGGACGGCCGCACGGTGGCGAGCGGCGGACGCGACGGCACGGTACGCCTCTGGAACACCGTGACCGGCGAACTGCGCAAGCCGCTGAGGGGGCATCAGGGCCCGGTGCTCTCGGTCGCGTTCAGCCCGGACGGCGGCACGGTCGCCGGCGGGGGCGAGGACGGAGGCGTACGGCTCTGGAACACCAGCACCGGCGGGACACGCACCGCGCTCGACGGGCACGAGGGGGCGGTGAGATCGGTGGCGTTCAGCCCGGACGGCCGCACCGTCGCCACCGCGGGACACGACGGCTCGGTGAAACTGTGGAACCGGACGACCGGCGAGGACGGCCTCACGCTGACCGGACACGGCCGTGACGTCGAGTCGGTGGCGTTCAGCCCCGACGGGCGCACGGTCGTCAGCGGCGGCCGCGACGGGACCGTACGGCTGTGGGACACGGCGAGCGGGGCGCGGCGTGCCGTGCTGAGCGGGCCGGGGGGCGGCGTGCGGTCCGTGGCGTTCAGCCGGGACGGCAGCACGATCATCGGCGGCCGCCGCGACGGGACCGTCCGGCTGTGGGCCGTGGCCACCGGCAAGGCGCGCATCACGGTGTCCGGGCCCCGGGGGGCGGTGAACTCGGTGGCGTTCAGCCCGGACGGCCGCAGGGTCGCGAGCGGCGGGGACGACGGCACGGTACGGCTGCGGGACGCGGCGACCGGCAGGCCGCGCGCCACACTCGACGGTCACGAGGGGCCCGTGCGGTCGGTGGCGTTCGGCCCGGACGGCGGCACGGTCGCCAGTGCGGGCCAGGACGGGACCGTAC
Source organism: Streptomyces sp. NRRL S-920 (assembly GCF_000717945.1). Classification (NCBI taxonomy): domain Bacteria; kingdom Bacillati; phylum Actinomycetota; class Actinomycetes; order Kitasatosporales; family Streptomycetaceae; genus Streptomyces; species Streptomyces sp. NRRL S-920. Next base: position 217,232 of record NZ_JODF01000002.1, on the reverse strand, counting down.
GGCTGTGGGACACCGCCACCGGCGAGCAGCAGGCCGTGCTGACCGGCCATCGGGGCGGTGTGCGGTCCGTCGCGTTCTCCCCGGACGGCCGCACCGTCGCAGGCGCGGGCGGCGACGGGACCGTACGGCTGCGGGACACCGCAACGGGCAGACGGCGGCACGTACTGACGGGCCATCAAGGAGGCGTGGAATCCGTCGCGTTCAGCCCCGACGGGCGCATTCTCGCCAGCGGGGGGATCGACGGGACCCTGCGTCTGTGGGACACGGACACCGGCAGGGCCCGGCGCGTCCGCGGCGGGGGCGGCTCCCCCATCCGCTCGGTGGCGTTCGCCCCGGCCGGGTACACCGTGGCCGGCGGCAGCGACGACGGCATCGTGCGGCTGTGGGACGCGCGGTCGGGACGGGCCCGCGGCGAGCTGACCGGAGTCAGGCGCGGCGCCGAGACGGTGGACTTCAGCCCCGACGGCCGCACGGTGGCCAGCAGCGGTCGCGAAGGGACCGTACGCCTGTGGGACGCCACCACCAGCATGCAGAAGGCCGTGCTGCCCGGCCACGCGGGCCCGGTGCGGACGGTGGCGTTCAGCCCGGACGGCCGCACCGTCGCCAGCGGCGGCGACGACGGCGCGCTGCGGCTGTGGAACGTCCTCCTCAGCGCGGACGAGGCGATCAGCAGGATCTGCCGCTCCCTGCGCAGGGACCTCAGTCCGCAGGAACGCGCCCGGTATCTGCACGATCCCTACCAGCAGTCGCCCCGCCGGGCCTGCACGGGCTGACCCGGCAGGTGCGAGCCGTCCGGCTCCCGGAGCGTTGTCCGGCGCTTGTTGTCCGGTGCCCGGCCCCCGGCGCCGGACAACGCCGCACCGGTAGAAGCGAGACGTCGACCACTTGGCGGCCACGTCCGTGGCCACGTCCGGGAACAAGGAGCCAGCTGCGACCATGACGTCTTTGACCAGCACGTCGAGCACGACTGCGCCCTCGGTCGCCCCGCCACCGCCGCGCCGGGGGCGGTTCTGGCGCTCGCCGCCCGACCAGCCGCGTTGGGCGCGGCCCGGACTCCTCGGGATCGCCGCCCTCGCGGCCCTGCTCTACACCTGGAACATCACCAGCAGCGGGCTCGCCCCTTACTACTCGCTGGCCGCCCGCAGCATGTCCGAGAGCTGGAAGGCGTTCCTGTTCACCACCGTCGACCCGGCGGCGACCCTCACCATGGACAAGATCGGCGGCTTCCTGTGGCCGCAGGCCCTGGCGGCGCGGGTCCTCGGCTTCCACGACTGGGCCCTGACCCTGCCGCAGTGCGTCATGGGCGTGGTCTCCGTGCTGGTGATGTACCGGGTGGTGCGCCGCTGGCAGGGGCCCGCCGCCGGGCTGCTCGCCGCGGGCCTGCTGACGGTCACGCCCGTCGCGGCCTCGATGTTCGGCCACGCGATGATGGACGGCTCGCTCATCATGTGCCTCGTGCTGGCCGCCGACCAGTACCAGAAGGCGGTCGGCACCGCCCGGCTCCGGCCGCTGCTGCTGAGCGCCGTGTGGATCGGCCTCGGCTTCCAGATGAAGATGATGGAGGCCTGGATCGTCGTCCCCGCCTTCTTCGTCGGCTACCTCGTGGCGGCCCCGGCGCGACTCGGGCGGCGCCTTGGCAGCCTCGCGGCGGCGGGCGTGGTGCTCCTCGCGGTGTCGCTGTCGTGGGTGGCCCTGCTGACCTTCACTCCCAAGGACGACCGGCCCTACGTGGACGGCTCGACCAACAACAGCGCCGTCGCGATGGTCTTCGGCTACAACGGCTTCAACCGTCTGCACGCCGGACTGATCGAAGGCGGCGCGCCCGCGTCCGGCCGCCCGCTGCCGGACGACGGACGCGCGAACGCCGGTGACGCCGGCGACAAGAACGGTGCGGGGAGCGCGCCGACGGCCCCGCCCGCGAGCAGCGGGCCGGGGCAGCCCGGGAGCGGCCAGGAGAAGGGGGGCGCCGACGAGAAGGGAGGCGCCGGACGGCAGCCGTCCACGGCCCAACCGTCCGGCGCGCCCTCCGACGGCACCCGTGAGCCTCCGAAGCTCTCCGAGGCCGCCCTCTGGCTCAAGCTGGTGCGCGAGCCTTTGGCACCCCAGATCGGCTGGCTGTATCCGCTCGCCGTGATCGCCCTCGCCATGGGGTCGGCGAAGTACCGAGGGGCGGCCCGCACCCATCCGGCCCGCGCGGGCTTTCTGATGTGGGGCATATGGCTGGTCACCGCGGCCTTCGTGCTCAGCGCCATCAGCAACCTCTTCCACACCGCCTACCTGGCCGTCCTCGCGCCCCCGCTCGCCGCCCTGTCCGCCGCCGGGACCGTCGCCCTGTGGCGCGCGTACCGAGCCTCGCCCGGTGGCCGAAAGTCCTGGGTGCTGCCCGCGGTCATCGCCACCGAAGCCTGCTGGACGATGTATCTGGCCTACGACTACACGAGCTTCGCGCCCTGGCTCATCCCCTCGCTCGTGGTGGCCACGCTCATCGCCGTCCTGGCCCTCGGCTTCCCGCGGGGCAACCTCCGCCGGGCCGGGCTCATCGGGCTGCTCGCCGGGTGCGCGGCCATGTTCGCCGCGCCGACGGCGTGGTCCCTGTCCGTGCTGAACGAGCGGTACGCGGGGTCCGCGTTCGACGCGTCGGCGGGCCCGCCCCCCGGCGCGGGGGAGGGGGCGGGGCCCGGGAGGGTCATCGGCAGTCCGGACGATGCGGGCGGTGCGAGCGGCGCGGGTGACGGCGCCGGTACGGGCACGGGTGCCGGTAGGGGCGCGGGACTTGTGACCACGACCCACCAGACGCGCACCTCGCTGACCGCCGAGGAAGGCAGGCTCCTCGCCTACGTCCAGAAACACAACGGCGACGCCGAGTACACCATGTCCGCGGAGAAGACGATGCTCGCGGCCCCGTACATCTACGCCGAGGCGGTGCCCGTCCTGCCCGTCGCCGCCATGCACGGCGGCGACGTCCTGCCTCTCGCCGAGTACCAGGAACTCGTAGCCGCCGGTGACGTCAGGTTCGCGCTGGTCACCGAGGAGGGCGCGAAGAGGTCGAGGATCGGCTCCTGGGTCAGGTCGGCCTGCGCGGAGGTCGATCCGCGTGTGTACGGCGGCCGTGGCGCTGGTGACGACGGCGACCGTCGCTCGCCGAGCCTCTACCACTGCGAGGCGGCCGACGCGGCCAAGCCCTGACGCTCACACGACGTCGCACGACGCGACCACAGACACGGGGGACACGGGGGAACACGGGGGATCACGGGGGAACACGGGGGAAGGGGGAAATGGGGGAGCGGCGGCCGTCCCGGCCAACACCGGGACGGCCGCCACGACGTCACCTCACCGGACGTGGGCGCTCAGCGGTACGGGCGTCAGCCGTCCGATGACCGCCTGTCCGTCGCTCGGCCGGGTGCCGGGTTCGGCGTCGGGCAGTGCGCGGATGCCGAGGGTGTAGATCAGCGCGGTCTTGTCGGTGGTCCCGGTGTTGAGGTGCGGGTTGGACGACACCACGAGCGTCCTGCCGCCGTCCTCCAGCTGGGTTTCGAGGTTTCCCGTCACGTACGGGGTGACGAAGTAGTAGCCGTAGGAGGCGCCGCCGGTGAAGGCGAAGCCGGTGGGGGCGGTGAAGCGCTGCTCGATGGTGCCGGGGTTGACCGGCTGGTTGTTGAGCGAGCGGATCTCCAGGTTGAACGTGGTGGTCTGGCCCGGCGCGGCTTCGGGGACCGACTCCTGCACCACGCGCAGCGCGGTCTCGTTCTGCGCGCTGCCGGTGATCCTTCCGGAGAGCTGGACGGGGGTGTGCCTGCCGACACTGGCCGAGCCGTTGTCGTACCGCCCGGGGGCGGCGTCGGCCCTGGCCTGGACCGGGATGGTGTAGATCACCGAACCGGTGTCGCTGGTGGTGGTGTTGAGGTGCGGGTTGGCCGTGATGAGCAGGGTGCGGCCGCTGTCCTCGATGCGGTGGCTGAGATTCCCGGAGATGACTCCGTGGATGGTCTCGTAGTACGCGTACGTGGGCTGGCCGGTGAAGACGAAACCGCTCGGTGCGGTGAAGCGCTGGGTGATCGTGCCGGGGTTGACCGGCTGGCCCGCGGGCGCGGTGTACTTCAGGTTGAAGGCGGTGGACTGGCCCGGCGCGACGTCCGGGATGGTGTCCTGGAAGATCGTCAGTGCCGTCTCGTCCGCCACGGAGGCCGGCACGACGACGGTCACGGGGAGGACGAAGGCGTTGTCCTTCAGGTTCAGGTCGCCGCCGTACTGGATCTCCAGCGTGGAGGTGTACGTGCCCGGCGGGGTGCTCTCCGGTGCGCTGACCCGGAACACCCCGTCCAGCGCGCCCTGGTGGGCCACCAACTGCTGCCCGGTGAAGGTGCGGGTGAGCCGTCGGCCCGAGGTGCCGGGGCCGCCGGTCAGGCCGTCGGCCAGGTTCAGTACGACGGTCACGTACCGTCCGTCGGCGGAGTTGGGGCCGCGGTTGCGGATCCGGGCGCCGAGGTCGAACTCCTGGCCGCGCTGCACCCGGTAGGGGCTGACGACCTCGCCGTGCAGGTCGGCGGAGGGCGGGGGCGGCGGGGTCATCTGGGCGACGGCCGTGACGCCCCGGACCCGGTGGTTGTGGCTGTCGGCGATGTAGAGGTTGCCGGCCCGGTCCAGCGCTATCCCCCAGGGGTGGTAGAGGCGGGTGCCCGCCGCGGGGCCGCCGTCGTCCACGTACCCGGCGGTGCCGTTGCCCGCCACGGTGGTGATGATGCCGTCCGAAGTGACCCTGCGGACACGGTGGTTGTGCCCGTCGCCGATGTAGAGGCTGCCGGCCTCGTCGAGCGCCAGCCCCCAGGGGTAGTGGAGCCGGGTGCCGATCGCCGGTCCGCCGTCGGAGACGTATCCGGCGGTGCCGTTGCCCGCCACCGTGGTGATGATGCCGTTGGGGGTGACCTTGCGGACGCGGTGGTTGTAGCGGTCGGCGATGTACAGATTGCCTTCGGCGTCCACGGCCAGCCCCATGGGGTGGTAGAGCTGTGTCGAGATCGCCGGTCCGCCGTCGGAGACGTATCCGGCGGTGCCGTTGCCCGCCACGGTCGTGATGTTGCCGTTGGGGGTGACCTTGCGGACGCGGTGGTTGTGGTGGTCGGCGATGAAGAGGTTTCCGCCGCGGTCCACGGTCAGCGCGTGCGGGTAGTGGAGCCGGGTGGCGATGGCGGGCCCGCCGTCGGAGATGTATCCGGCCTCGCCGTTGCCGGCCACGGTGGTGATGTTGCCGTTGGGGGTGACCTTGCGGACGCGGTGGTTGTTGGTGTCCGCGATGAAGAGGTTGCCCGCGTCGTCCACCGCCACGTCAGCGGGGTAGTGGAGCCGGGTGGCGACCGCGGGTCCGCCGTCGGAGATGTATCCGGCGGTGCCGTCGCCCGCGACGGTGGTGATGGTGCCGTTGGGGGTGACCTTGCGGATGCGGTGGTTGTAGCGGTCGGCGATGAAGAGGTTGCCGTTCTTGTCCACGGCCACCCCCATCGGGTGGTAGAGCCGGGTCAGCGCCCCCGGCCCCCCGTCGGACATGAACCCGGCCACGCCGTTGCCCGCGACCGTCGCTATGGCGCCTTCCATCAGGCCCGCGGGCTGCGGACCGGTTCCGGTGCTGGTGGAGGTGGTCATGAGAGCACTCCTGTCTGAGATCGGAGGACGTGCGCGGAAAGGGACATCGGGATGGCCATGACTGGCGCTCCTCGTCTGCTACGTGACGCGTGCCGTGATGGGCGTCGGCGCGAGGCGGCCGGCACTGATCCTTCCGGCACCGGGAACCTCTCCACCCGCGTCGAGGACGGCGGCAAGATCCTGATCGTCGAGGGCCGTGATGGTGCCGAAGGGCATGTCGACGCGGGCGCCGACCGCGGGCCCGCCGTCGCCCGCGGACTCGGCCCGGCCGGTGCCCGCCACCGTCGCGATCGTTCCGTCCGCCATCTGCTGAGGTGTGCTCACAGCTGCTCCTCGGTGTCCGTCGGAAGGTCGTCGGGCCGGGGCCGGGCGCCGAGCAGCCAGCCGCAGGCCGCCGCGCAGCGGGCCGCGGCCCGCCCGTCGCCGTACGGATTTCCGCGCGACGGGGTGCGTGGCCGAATGGCGCCGCCCGAAAGAACGCCCTCCCGAGCGAATTCCTTTTCCGCGGCCGCCACGATCTCGGATTCCTCGGTGCCCACCAGTCTGGCCAGACCGGAATCAATCCCTTCGGTACGTTCGGTGTGATCGCGGGTCACCAGAACAGGAACACCGAACGCGGCCGCCTCTTCCTGTATCCCGCCGGAGTCGGTAATGGCGAGCGCCGAACGTGCCAGTAACCGGGCGAAGGAGCCGTACGGAATCGGCCCGGGCAGGTGGACATTGGGCAGCCCGCGCAATGAATGCTCAAGGGCGGACCGGACGGAGGGGTTCATGTGGGCGGCCACCACGAACACCACTTCCGGATATCGACGGCCGATATCGGCCACGGCCCTGCCGATCCGGCGGATGGGTTCCCCCCAGTTCTCCCTGCGGTGCGCGGTGACCAGAACGAGCGGCGCCCCGGACAGCTCGATTCCGCGCACCAGCGGATCTCGGCCCTTGACGGGCCGCCGACTCGCCGCGATCACCGCGTCGATGACGGTATTTCCGGTCACCACGATCCGATCCGGTGCCATGCTCTCGGCGAGCAGGTTCCGGTGGGCGGTGTGGGTGGGCGCCAGATGGAGATCGCTCAGCTCGGCGATCATCCGGCGGTGGGCTTCCTCGGGGAACGGACTGCGCAGGTCCCCCGAGCGCAGCCCCGCCTCCACGTGGACGACGGGAAGGTGGGCGAAGAACCCGGCCATGGCCCCGGCCAGCGCCGATGAGGTGTCTCCCTGCACCATCACCGCGTCGGCGGCCGAGGACCGCAGCTGGCTGCCGAGCCCGCTCAGCAGCCCGGCGGTCAGGTCGGTGACCGAGGTGCCGCCGGGCGGCAGGGCCAGTTCGGCCTGGGCGCGCAGCCCGAAGCAGGCGAGGGTTTCGCGGACCACCTCGCCGTGCTGCCCGGTGGTCACCACGATCGGCTCCGCCCAGTCCTGCCGACTCAACTCCTGGGCCACCGGCGCGAGTTTGACGGCTTCCGGGCGGGTGCCCACGACCATTGCGATGCGCTGTCGGACATTCAACGCTCTCTTATCTCCATCCGTCGCGCCGGAAATTAGAACACTATTTCGATGGCGTCGCGCAGGGAATGGTGGCGCACTGGATCACCGCCCGTCACTTAGCAGTGCGGAAGATCGGGAATGGGCGCGGAAGTTGAAAGGGATACCGGCCTCTCGCGGGGTCGGGGCGAGGGCCGCTGCTGAAGCTAACTCCCCGTGCGTGCGTCGTGCAATGGCGGTTCCCGGGCGAATGGCCGGATCGGAGCCGCATGCGCATTTCCCGAGCGGAAATTCCCTGCTGCGCCTGGCGGATAACGCAGTCCGGTTCCCCCGGAGTCGGCGTGAATCCAACTGCCGCTGTCGTATTCGCTCCGCATCGGGGTCTGGTCACCGGCGGTTTTCTGAGCGAGAGTGAACCGGCTCCCACGCTTTGCACTTGACGTGCCCCCTGCTGCCCGGAGGTGCCGCCGCACGATGTACACGGGATTCACCTGGCCGCTGGTGGGCGGCATGGCGGCGGCCCGTGCCATGGGCGGTACGAGGCCCGGCAGGGGCGCCCTGCTGGCGCTGATCGGCGCGTCGGTGGTGCCCGTCGGCTTCGTCCTGGGGCGGGAGACCCAGCGCCGGCTGACCGGAACGGGACGCCCGGCACCGGCCCGGGAGACCGGTAACGAACCGCTGCCGCCCGCCCGTGCGGAGCCCCTGCCTGCCGTTCCCGTGGCGGTGCCGACAGGGGGACATCGGCAGGTGCCGGCACCGGGACGCCGGCAGGTGCGGGCGCCGGGACACCGGCAGCGGCGGAAGGGGGAGGTCCATCGGTGAGACGCGCTCTGCTCAAGGCCGTTGACACCATCGGCTACACCGTCATCGGCCTGTCCGCGGGCTACCTGGCCCTCGCCATGGGCGCCGGGCTGCTCGAACTGCGGCGCCAGAAAGCCGCGTTACGGGTCCAGGGCGACACCGCCTACGGCAGCCCGCACGCGGGCCGACGCGACCGCCGCCACCTCTACGTCCTGGTCCCCTGCCTCAACGAGGAGTCGGTGATCGGTACGACCGTCACCGGGCTGCTCGGACCCCGTACCACCGTCGTGGTGATCGACGACGGCTCGGACGACGCCACCGGCGAGGCCGCCCGGCAGGCGGGGGAGGAGGCGCGGGCGGCCGGCCGGGAGGGGGAGGCGACGGTGCTGCGCCGAGAGCCTCCCGACGCCCGGCAGGGCAAGGGCGAGGCGCTCAACCACGGCATCCGGCTGATCCGCGAGCGCGTCGCGGCCCGCGGCCAGGACCCCGCGGAGACGATCGTCTGCGTCATGGACGCCGACGGCCGCCTCTCCGACCGGGCGCTGCGGCACATCCTGCCGCTCTTCGACGACGCCCGGGTCGGCGGCGTACAACTGGGCGTACGCATCCGCAACCGCCGCGGCAACTTCCTGACCTGGTTCCAGGACTACCAGTTCTGGGCAATGGCCGCCGTCACCCAGTTCGGCCGCAACCTCACCTCCACCGTCAGCCTCGGCGGAAACGGCCAGTTCACCCGCCTGACCGCGCTGGACGCCCTGGGCGAGCGCCCGTGGTCCCAGTCGCTGACCGAGGACCTGGACCTGGCCATCAGCCTGGCCGTACGCGGCTGGCGGCTGCGCACCACCGCCCACGCCTCCGTGGACCAGCAAGGGGTGAGCGACCTGCGGCGCCTCATCCGCCAGCGCACCCGCTGGTACCAGGGCCACATGACCGCGATCACCCGCATGGGCGAGATCTGGCGGGCGCCCCGCATGCGCCACCTCGCCGCCCTGGAGATGGCCGCCTACCTCCTCGTCCCCTGGATCCTCGACCTCCCCTGGTCCCTGCTCTTCCAGTACTGCCTCATCTGGTTCCTCCGCAGCCCCAACGTCCTGGTCCTGCGCGGCAGACGGGCCGCGGCCCTCAACACCACCTGGCTCAAGTGGCCGGCCAACCTCCTCGCCTGGTACCTCCTCACCTTCGCGCCCGCGCTCGCCACGTCCTTCACCTATCTGCGCCGCGACAAGGAGGTGGGCCCGGCCAGAGCCCTCCTCCTCGGCCACTCCTTCGTCCTCATGAACTACCTCTCCTTCCTCTGCGCCTGGCGCGCCCTCTTCCGCATGCTGCGCGGCCGGACCGCCTGGACGAAGACCACCCGCGAGACGGAGGCTCCTGCCGCGTGATCCGTTGGCCTGCCGCCACCGACGCCAGGGGCGCGTTCACTAGGCCATTGGCCCACCCCAAAGGGCTTCGGTTGAGCCGGGTGGTGGGTTAATGGTCTGATGGGTCTGTCGATGGCGCTGCGGATCCCCGTGGCGCCTTTTTCATGCGGGCCCATCGCGGGTGTACCGAGCGACAACCGGCGCGGGCGTACCGAGCGACAACCGGAAGGGGCGGAAGAGCTGTGCTGAAGAGGGTGTTCGTGGCGCCGGATCCGGGGCGGGCGCGGTTGCGTTTCGCCTCGCGGGCCGTCCTCGGCATCGCGCTGGCCGTGGCCGTGTGCGGGCTGCTCGGCCATTCGCTGGTGGCCGCGATCACCGGAGGCCTCGCCGCGCTGCTCGCCCTGTTCACGGTGACCGACTCGACCGTGCGGGCGCAGGCGGCCACCACCGCGCTGCTGCCGGCCGTCGGCTTTCCGGTACTCGCTCTCGCCGCCGCTCTGCACGACGTCCCCGTCGCGCGGGACGCCGCGTTCCTGGCCGTGATGGGCGCCGGGGTCTACGCGCGGCGGTGGGGGCCGCGCGGGCACTCGCTGGGCGTGTTCGCGTTCATGATGTTCTTCGCGACGCAGTTCCTGCACACCGTCCCCGCCCAGCTCCCCGAGCTGTACGCCGCCGTACTGCTGTCCCTGTGCGCCTCGTCGGCCGTGCGGTTCGGCGCGTGGTGCTACGAACGCCGCCTGCCGCCCCCCGTCCTTCCCGCGGCGCCCGCCGGCACCGGCCTCGCCCGGACCACCACGCGCCAGGCGATCCAGGCGGTCACCGGCGGCGCCTTCGCCCTCGCCGTAGGCCAGGTGCTCTCCGACGAGCGGTGGTACTGGGCCGTCGGCGCCACCTGGTGGATCTTCGTGAACACCGCGTCCAGCGGCGAGACCCTCGTCCGCGGCTTCCGCAGGGTGCTCGGGACCGTGCTCGGCATCGCCCTCGGCCTCGTCGTCGCCGTCCCGCTGAACGGCGCGCCCGTACCCTCGGCGATCATCGTCGCCCTCAGCGTCTTCGGGATCTTCTACACGGCTGCCGTCTCCTACACCTGGATGATGCTCGCCGTCACGGTGATGGCCGGGGTCCTCTACGGCCTGCTCGGCGTGCTCAACCCGGCCCTCCTCGCCCTGCGCGTCGCCGAGACCGGCGTCGGGGCGCTCGGGGCCGCCCTCGCGGTGCTCCTCGTCCTGCCCGTCACCACCCACGCCACCACCAACGCCTGGATCCAGCGGGCCCTGCGGTGCGTGCACGCCTGCACGGCGGAAGCCGCCGCACGCCTGGCCGGGTCCGAGTCGGCCGACCCCGCGCCGCGCGTCGCCGAACTGGAACAGCTCCTCGGCAGGGTACGGCTCTCGCTCGCACCGCTCGTCCACCCGCTCAGCCCGCTGCGCGCCCGCAAGGAACGCGCGCGCCAGGTGCTCCTGCTGCTCGACGACTGCGCCCGCCAGGTCCGCGGCCTGGCCTCCATCGCCGCCGACCCCGAGGCCTCCCACGACGACCGCCTCGCCGCCGCCTGCTGGCGGGTGGAGGTCGCGGTGGAGGCGCTGACGGCCCCGGCGGAGGGTGCGCGCGGCCGGGCGCTCAAGCCCGCCACCGTGCCGCACGGCGCCGTGGCCGAACCCGCGCTGGCCCATCTGCACGGCCTGGAGAAGGCGCTCGCGGAGCTTGCCGACCCCCTGCACAGCCCCACCCGCACGCCGCTGATCGGGGCCTGAGAGCCGAGCCTGAGAGCCGACGACGCGCCGCCGGACCCGAACGTCGCGGCGGAGAACGTCGCGCCGGACATGAGAAGACCCCGGCTGGACGGGGGAGACCAGCCGGGGTCGTCGATGGTGACGTGCGGAGGGCGGTCGCCTCTCGGCGAAAGGCTCCATGGGGCTTCAGCCGAACGATCGTCCCCATGGGCTATAGGTGAGGCCCGGGGACACTGTCCCCTCCGCAGCCACATGGGTAAGAACGGCGGACCCCACCGCGTTGTTCCGGCCGACCGCCCGGCGCCCGCGTGACCTGTGACACGTGCAAGCGGACAGGCCGGTACGACGGTCCGCCCGGCGCGGGGAGGCCGCTTGGTCTAGACCGCCTGCTAGCGTCGGCCGCACGGGCGGCGCCAGGGACGCGGCGCCCCGGCCGAGAGGGGACAGCAGTGGGCGACGGCAACCACGCCGGACGGGCGTACATCGGATCCTTCACCGCCGCGGGAGGCCTCGGTGTCCTCACCGCGGCCGTCGACGAGGACACCGGCGCGCTCACCGTCCTCGGCGCCACCGACGCGGTCGCCGACCCGTCCTACCTCGCCCTCTCGCCCACCGGCGACACGCTCTACGCGGTGAGCGAGACCTCCGACGGCGCCCTCGCCGCGTACCGGCTCGAAGGGGACAAGCCGCAGCTCGCCGGCCGCCCCGTGCCGGTCGGCTCGGCGCCCACGCACCTCGCCCTGTACGACGGCCACGTCCTCACCGCCAACTACCGCTCGGGCAGCGTGAGCGCCGTCCCGCTGCGTGCCGACGGCAGTCTCGCCGCCCCGGCGGGCGAACTGCGGCACACGGGCTCCGGGCCGCACCCGCAGCGCCAGCAGGGCCCGCACGCCCATCAGGTCCTCGCGGACCCGAGCGGCCGTTGGGCGGTCAGCGTCGACCTCGGCACGGACTCCGTACGCGTGTGCGCCCTCGGGGACGGCGGGCTCGCGCTGCACCGCGAGGTGGCGCTGCGTCCCGGCTCGGGGCCGCGGCACCTGGCCTTCCACCCGCGCGGCGACCGCGCCTACGTCCTCAACGAGCTGACCCCCACGCTCACCGTCTGCGCCTGGGACGCCGACGACGGCATGCTCAAGCCGCTCAGCGAGGTCGCCGTCCTCGTCGACGCCCCGGACGGCGACGTCTTCCCCTCGGAGGTCGTCGTGGCGCCCGACGGGCGCTTCCTGTGGGCCGCCACGCGCGGCGCGGACGTCATCTCGGTCCTCGCGCTCGACGCGGCGGGCGAGGCGCCGCGGCTGACGGCCACGGTGCCGTGCGGCGGGCACTGGCCGCGCGACCTGGCCATCGACCCCTCGGGTCGGCGCCTGTACGCCGCCAACGAGCGGTCCGGCGACGTCACCTGGTTCACGATCGACGCCGGTACGGGGATCCCCCGCAAGGCCGGCTCGATCGAGGCACCGGCCGCCTCCTGCGTGATCTTCAACTGAGACGGCCCCTCCGGTACGTACGCCGATGGGCCCGCCCCCACATCGGGGCGGGCCCATCGGCGTACGTGCGCGGGGCTCAGTGCACCGGCGTGCCCGACGGCTGCTGCGGGGTGATGCCGAGCGTCGTCATGTACTTGGAGAGCGCCAGCTTGCCGATGGCCGGGTAGGGGCCGAGCGGCTCGGCGACCGAACAGCCCGCGTCCTTCGCGGCCACGTCGAGCAGACCCGGGTCCAGCTCGGGGCCGATCAGGTACGGGGCGAGCGCCAGCTGGGCCGAGCCCGATCCGCGCAACTGCTCCGCGATCGCCGCGACGGAGCCTTCCTGGTCGAGCGCGGCGGCCATCACCGGCACCGCGAGGCGCGCGGCGAGCAGCATGCCGGTGATCCCGGCGGCCTGGACGGCCTCCTCGCCGCCGACCGTGGCGAGGACGATGCCGTCCGCCGCGGTGGCCACGGTGAACAGGCGGGCGCGGTCGGCGCGGGCGAGCCCGGCCTCCGAGAGGCGCACGTGCAGGGCCTCGGCGAGCAGCGGGTGCGGGCCGAGCACGTCGGTCAGCTCGGCGGCGGCGCGGCTCTCCACGACGGCCTGCCGGATGCGGCGCATCAGCGCGCTGTCGGGGCCCGCGAGGAGCGGTACGACGACCGCGACGGGACCGTCCGGCTCGGCCACCTCGGCACCGGCGGCCCGCGCCCGCTCGACGCGGGCGGCACGCTCGGCGGACGCGTGCGCGAGCACGGACTGGAGCGAGGGGAACTGGGGGAAGGACGTGACGGTGGCGTCCTCCTCACCGTCGACGTAACCGATTCTGGCGTCGAGGCCGGGCAGCTCGGAGCGGGCGATGCTCACGACTTCCTCGGCGAGGCTGCGCGTGGTGGTGCTGGGGGCGCCCGGCACGGCGAGGACCAGTGCGGGCGCGCCCTCAGGAGCCGCGACGGGCTCCGGACGGCGGTGCCGGCCCGGCTGACGGGGGCGCGGCATTCGTACGGGCAGGCCGGATGCGGGCCCAGTGGAGGAGCTCATGCGCCCGCATGCTACTGGCTTGCGGGACCTCCCTGTTCGGGGAGGGTGCAGGTGGGCGGTATAAGTCCGTTTTTGTCTGATGAATTACGTAGAGGTCAACTGTCGCCTTGCTGATGGACGGAGAGCATGCGCGCGTCGACCGGCAGCCGCAGCCCGCCCCGGGCGATATCGACCGCTATGCGCAGGGCGCCGTCCAGCGGGTCACCGGCCGCGGGAACCGTTCGCGCGTACGGCAGTTGGCCGGCCAGTTCCTCGCGCAGCGGGGCGAGCAGCGGCTCGCCCAGCTTGAACAGGCCGCCCGTGAAGGCGACTTCACATACCCCGGCCGCCGGGCGGACCGCCACCGCGGCGTCGGCGATATGGCGGGCCGCGTCCCGCAGGATGCCGCACGCCACGGTGTCGTCCGCCGCGCAGCGGGCCACCTCGGGCGCGAAGGAGGCGAGGACCGCGGGCCGGTCGGCGCGGGGATAGAGCCGACCCGGCAGGTCCGCCAGGGGGCCGAACATCTTCTGCGCGCGGGCGAGGAGCACCGCGGAGCCGCCGCGTCTGCCGTCGTGCGCCCGCATCGCCGCCTCGAGTCCCGCACGGCCGATCCAGGCCCCGCCGCCGCAGTCCCCGAGCAGATGGCCCCAGCCGTCGGCGCGGCGCCAGGCGGTGAGGTCGGTGCCGATCGCGATCATCCCGGTGCCCGCGGCGACGACCGCTCCCGGGCGCTCCCCGAGCGCGCCCGCGTAGGCGGTGACGGCGTCCGCCGCGAGCGCCAGGCGCCGTACGCCCAAGGTCTCCTGGAGCGCGGACGGCAGCTCGGCGCGCAGGTCCTCACCGAGGGCCGCCATCCCCGCGGCGCCGACCGCGACAGCCGTGATCCGCCCGCCGCCCGCCCGCTCCAGCAGCGCGCCTGCCATGGGCAGCAGCTGCTCCATGAAGTGCCCGGCGTCGATGCCGCGCGACCCGGTGCGCACCGGGACCGTGGAGCGCACGGGCTCCCCGGAGTGCACCAGGTCCCGGCGGGGCGTGCCGTCCGGCGGGGCGAGGGCGGCCCGCAGCCCGGAGCCCCCCGAGTCCACGCCCAGCACCCACGCCGGGCCGGTCACGGCAGCCGCCAGTCCACCGGCTCCGCCCCCTGCCGCACCAGCAGGTCGTTGGCCCGGCTGAAGGGGCGCGAGCCGAAGAAGCCGCGGTCCGCCGACATGGGGGAGGGGTGCGAGGACTCCACCGACGGCAACTGCCCGAGCAGCGGCCGCAGATTGCGCGCGTCACGCCCCCACAGGATCGACACCAGCGGCTTCCCGCGCGCGGCCAGCGCCCGGATCGCCTGCTCGGTGACCTCTTCCCAGCCCTTGCCGCGGTGCGCCGCCGGTTTGCGCGGGGCCGTGGTGAGCGCTCTGTTGAGGAGCAGGACGCCCTGCTGGGTCCAGGGGGTGAGGTCGCCGTTGGACGGCGGGGGCAGGCCCAGGTCCGTGTTCAGCTCGCGGTAGATGTTGAGGAGGCTGCCGGGCAGCGGCCGGACGTCGGGCGCGACCGAGAACGACAGCCCCACCGCGTGGCCGGGCGTGGGGTAGGGGTCCTGGCCGACGATCAGGACGCGGACGTCGTCGAAGGGCTGCTGGAACGCGCGCAGCACGTTCGCTCCCGCGGGGAGGTAGGTGCGTCCCGCGGCGATCTCCGCGCGCAGGAAGTCGCCCATCCCGGCGATCCGTTCGGCCACCGGCTCCAGGGCCTTGGCCCAGCCGGATTCGACGATTTCATGCAAGGGTCGTGGTGCCACGGCGTCACCCTACTGCCGTAACGCGCGCGCCGATCAATCGATGACCGCCGCCCGCACGCAGAGCACGTCCGGCAGGTGCGAGGCGAGCAGCCGCCAGCTGTCGCCGTCGTCCGCCGAGGCGTACACCTCGCCGTTGCGATTGCCGAAGTACAGGCCCGCCGGGTCGTTGCCGTCGCTGCACATGGCGTCGCGCAGCACCGTGCCGTAGTGGTCCTCCTGGGGCAGGCCCGCGCTCAGCGGCTCCCAGCTCTTGCCCGCGTCGGCCGTGCGGTAGACGCGGCAGCGGTGGTCGGCGGGGACCCGGTCGCTGTCCGCCGTGATCGGGAAGACGTACGCCGTGTCGGCCCGGCGGGGGTGCGCGACCACCGCGAAGCCGAAGTCGGAGGGCAGGCCGCCGCCGATGTCCGTCCAGTGCGCGCCCGCGTCGTCGCTGCGGTACACCCCCCAGTGGTTCTGGAGATACAGCCGGTCCGGATCGGCCGCGTCCCGCGCGACCTTGTGCACGCACTGGCCGAACTCCGGGTTGGGCTCCGGGAGGAACACCGCGGAGACGCCCTTGTTCGAAGGGGCCCAGCTCGCGCCGCCGTCCAGGGTGCGGAACACCCCGGCGGCGGACACCGCGACCGTCACCGCCCCGGCGTCGCGGGCGTCGGTCAGCACGGTGTGCAGACCCTCCCCGCCGCCGCCCGGCATCCACTGGGAGCGGGTGGGGTGCTCCCACAGCGGGCGTACGAGCGCGAAGCTCTCGCCGCGGTCCTCCGAGCGGTACAGCGCGGCGGGCTCCGTGCCCGCGTACACCACGTCCGGCTCGGCGGCCGAGGGGTGCAGCTGCCACACCCGCTCCAGTGACGCCCCGGTGTCCTTCGGGAACTTCACGGCGGGCTTCGCGGGCTCGGTCCAGGTCCGGCCGAGGTCGTCGGAGTGGAAGACGGAGGGGCCCCAGTGCGCGCTGTCTCCGCCCACGAGGAGGCGGGGGGCGGGGCCCCGGGTGTCGATGGCGACGGAGTACACCGCCTGCGCGTTGAAGTACGGGCTGTCGTCGAACTCCCAGGCACCGGAGCGCCTTCGGCCGATGAACAGGCCCTTGCGCGTGCCTACGGTCAGCAGTACATCGGCCATGGCGGCCACCTCCGCGACGTCGTTGTCTCAGGTATTCGTCAGTCTGCACCCGACCACTGACAGTCACCTTCCGACGCGGCGTTCTCGCAGGTAGACGCCGTGTCCTCCGTTCGTCGGCCGCGATCCTCGGCCCGCGGTCCTCAGCCCGTCGGCCGCCCCGGCGACGCCAGCTCCGCGGCCACCTCCGCGATGGCCGCGGGGCCCACTCGGCAGCACCCGCCGACCAGCCGCGCCCCCGCCGCCCGCCAGCCCGCCACCCGACCCGCAGCGAACCGCGCGGGGCCGCGCCAGGACCGGGCCCCGGCGTCCCACGTCTCGCCGCTGTTCGGGTAGACGACCACGGGCTTGCCGGTGACGCGCGAGGCCCGCGCGACGGCCGCGTCGGCGTCGCGCGGATCGCAGCAGTTCACGCCGACCGCGATGACCTCGTCCACGTCGGCGGCGAGCGCGAAGGCCTCGTCGAGGGGCTGGCCCGCGCGCGTGCGGTCGCCCGCGACGCTGTACGACAGCCAGGCCGGCACCCCGAGGCCGCGCACCGCCCGCAGCAGGGCCCGCGCCTCGTCGGTGTCGGGGACCGTCTCCAGAGCGAGGACGTCCGGTTCCGCCGTGGCGAGGGCTTCGAGGCGGGGCCGGTGGAAGCGCTCGAGTTCGTCCACGGTGAGGCCGTACCGCCCCCGGTACTCGGAGCCGTCGGCGAGCATCGCCCCATAGGGGCCCGCCGACGCGGCCACCCACACCTCACGCCCGAGCCCGGATCCGGCGGCCCGCGCCAACTCCACGCTCAGGCGCAGCAATTCGGTGGTGCGGTGCGCGTCGATGCCGTGCCGGGCGAACCCCTCGTACGTCGCCTGGTAGCTCGCGGTGGTGGCGACCTCGGCGCCCGCCCGGTAGTACGCGCGGTGGGCCGCCTCGATCACCCCGGGCTCGTCGGCGAGCAGCCGCGCCGACCACAGGGCGTCACCCAGGTCGTGCCCGGCGGCCTCCAGCTGGTTGGAGAGCCCGCCGTCGAGCACGACCGGGCGACGCGAAAGAACATCGACGAATCTCACACCGCCGACGTTAGCGAAGGCGCTGCCGACGGAAAGTGGCAGGCCACCTGGTGGCCCGGTCCGTTCGGGGTGCTCGCGGGCGGTTCGGTCGTGGCGCACACGTCCTGGGCGAGGGCGCACCGGGTGCGGAAGCGGCAGCCCGACGGGGGATTCGCCGCCGAGGGGGTCTCGCCCTTCAGCGGCGCGCGTTCCGTGGGGGAGGCGGCCTCGGGGTCGGGGAGGTTGACCGTGTCGAGCAGGCCGCGTGTGTAGGGGTGCAGCGGACGTGCGTACACCTGTTCGGCCGGGCCCGACTCCACCAGCTTGCCGAGGTACATCACACCCACGGTGTCCGCCAGATGGCGTACGACGGCCAGGTCGTGCGAGATGAACAGATAGGTCAGGCCGCGCTCGCGCTGGAGGTCCCGCATCAGGTTCAGGATCTGCGCCTGCACGGACACGTCCAGCGCGGAGAGCGGCTCATCGGCGACCACCAGATCGGGCGAGAGCGTCAACGCCCGTGCCAGGCCGAGGCGTTGACGCTGGCCGCCGGAGAACTCGTGGGGGTAGCGGTGCACCGCGCCGCGCGGCAGACCGACGGCGTCGAGGAGTTCGCCGACCAGCCTCTCCCGCTCGGCGCGGCTGCCGACGCCCTGGATCACCAGGGGCTCGCGCAGGATCTCGCCGACCCGCATCCGTGGATCCATCGCGGCGGTGGAGTCCTGGAACATCAGCTGCACGCGGCGCCGGTGCGCGCGCCGCTCGGCCCGCGACATCCGCGCCGGATCGACGCCCCTGAAGCGCACCGCCCCGGCGGTCGGCTCCTCCAGGCCCGCGACGATCCGCCCGAGCGTGGTCTTGCCGCACCCGGACTCGCCGACCATGCCGTACGTCTCGCCCTCGCGGATCGTGAGCGACACCCCGCCGACCGCGCTGACCGTGCCGCGCCTGCGCGAGAACGGGCCGCCCTTGAGCGGGAACTCCTTGACCAGGGCGTCGAGTTCGAGGAGTACACCACCGGGCTCCGCGGCGGGCGGTACGGGTGGTGGGGCCACGACCTCCTCCGGCGTGACGGCCTCGTCCGGCACCGGGTGGAAGCACGCGAACCGGTGCTCCGCGCCGCGGACCTCGTCGTCGGCGAGCAGGGGTTCGCCGGTGCGGCACTCGTCGGTGGCGAAGGCGCAGCGCGGTGCGAAGCGGCAGCCCGTGGGGCGCACCGCGAGGTTCGGCGGCAGGCCCGGGACGGTGTGCAGTGCGGTGCCGCTGCCCGCCGCCCGCTCGGGCAGTGCGGCGAACAACGCCTCGGTGTAGCGGTGGCGCGGGCGCGCGAACAGGTCGCGTACGTCCGACTCCTCGGCGACCTTGCCCGCGTACATCACCGCGACCCGGTCCACGCGGTTGGCGATGACGCCCAGGTCGTGGGTTACCAGGATCATCGCCATGCCCAGCCGGGAGCGCAGGTCGTCGACCAGCTCCAGGATCTGGTGCTGCGTCGTCACGTCCAGCGCGGTGGTCGGTTCGTCCGCGATCAGCAGCTTCGGCTCGCAGACCAGGGCCATGGCGATCGCCACGCGCTGGCGCATGCCTCCCGACAGCTGGTGCGGGTAGCCCTTCATGCGCTCGGCGGGCTGCGCCAGGCCGACCAGGCGCAACATCTCCTCGGCCCGCGTCCACGCCTCCTTCCTGCCGATGCCCGGGCGGTGCAGCAGCAACGGCTCGGCGACCTGCGCGCCGATCGTCATCGTGGGGTTGAGGGAGGTGAGCGGGTCCTGGAAGACCATGCCGATGGCGTCCCCTCGTACGCCCTGAAGGACGGGCGCGGGAGCGGCGGCGAGGTCACGGCCTTCGAACAGGACGCGTCCGCCGGTGATCGCGCCGCCCGGCGGCAGCAGCCCGAGGACGCTGAGCGCGGTCATCGTCTTGCCGCAGCCGGACTCACCGACGATGCCCAGGGCCTCACCGGGGGCGAGGGTCAGGCGGACGCCGTCGAGGGCGTGGACGGTGCGCTCGCGCGAGGCGATGTCGACGCGCAGGTCCTCGATGGTGAGCAGGGGTTCCGTCGCGGGCCGGGGCGCGGCCGCGCACTGGGGCTCGGTCATCTGTCGTGTCTCCCGTTACTTCCGCAGCCGCACTTCGAAGGCGTCCCGCAGCCCGTCACCGATGAAGTTGAACGCGGCGACGACCAGCACGATCGCGATGCCCGGCGGGAAGATCAGCCACCAGTAACCGTTCTGCGTGTAGGTGATGCCGGCGGACAGCATCGATCCCCAGTCGGCCGAGGGCGGCGGGATGCTCAGCCCGAGGAAGGCGAGGTAGCTGACGTAGAGGATCGCGTCGGCGATCTGGAACGTGCAGTTGACGATGACCGTGCCGATCGCGTTCGGCACGATGTGCTTGAAGACGGCCCGCGCGCCGCCGCCGCCCATCATCCGCATGGCCTGGACGTACTCGCGGTCGCGCAGCGCCAGGGCCTCGCCGCGCACCAGGCGGGCGGGGGACAGCCACGCCACCGCCGCGATGATCATGATGAGGACGCCCTTGCTCGGTGTGACGATCGCGGCGACGACGACGAGCAGGAACATCGCGGGGATGGCGAGCGCCGCGTCCGTGATCCGCATCATCACGGCATCGGCCCAGCCGCCGAAGTAACCGGCGACCGCGCCGTAGACGGTGCCGAAGAGCGTGGCCAGCAGGCCTGCCGCCAGGCCGATCTCGAGCGACGTCCGCCCGGCCACCATCAGCCGACCGATCATGTCGTAGCCGAGGTCGGTGGTGCCGAGGAGATGGCCCGGGCTGCCGGGCGGGAGGTTCGCCCGGGAGAGGTCGGTGTGGACCTGCTCGGTGGAGTACAGGAGCGGGCCCAGGTAGCTGAACGCGAGCAGCAGGAGCAGCACCACCACGCCCGTCAACGCGAGCTTGTTGCCGGTGAAGACCTGGAGCGTGCGGCGTGCCAGCGAGGGCGTGGCCCGCGCCGCCTCCTCATGGCCGGGGGCGGTGACGGGGGCTGCCGTGGTACTCATGCCACGCTCCGTATCCGGGGGTCGAGAACGGCGTACAGGACGTCGGTGAGCAGCGAGCCGACGACGGTGGCGACACCGACGACGAGCGTCACGCCGAGCAGGACGGGGAAGTCGGAGCCCTGCGCCGCGTTCCAGAACAGCAGCCCCATGCCTGGGTAGTTGAACATCGACTCGACGACGAGGGCGCCGCTGAAGAGGGTCGGGAGGTAGAGGCCGAGGAGGGTCGCGAGGGGGATCAGCGCGTTGCGCAGGACGTGCCTGACCATGATCCGGCGGTTCGACTGGCCCTTGGCCATCGCCGTGCGGACGTAGTCCCCGGTGAGGTTGTCGAGCACTGCCGAGCGCATGTAGCGGCTGAACATCGCGATGATGCCGAAGGCCATGGTGACCACGGGGAGCACCAGACCGGAGAGGTCGCCGAGGAGTTCGCCGACCGTCTCGCCCTGGGGTGCCTCCGCGGGGAGGACCGGCATGACCTGCGCGAACAGGATGATCATGATGAGGCCGAGGAAGAACACCGGCGTCGCGTACAGCAGGAAGGCGAGCCCCGTCAGCGCGTAGTCCGACGCCTTGCCGCGCCGCACGGCCTGGAGCAGGCCGAGCGGGACCGCGATGATCACCGCGAGGGCGGTGGACAGGACGGTGAGGAGCAGTGTCTTCGGCAGGCGCTGTCTGAGCAGGTCGAGGACGGGCGAGTTGAGTTTGAAGGACTCGCCGAGGTCGCCCGTGAGCAGCCGCTTCAGATACATCGCGTACTGCGTGGGCAGTGAACGGTCGTACCCCTGCTGGTGGTTGAAGCGCTCGATCTGCTGCGGCGTGCCCTTCGGGCCGAGGATGGCGCGCGCGGGGCCGCCCGGCAGCAGGTGCAGCAGTACGAAGACGATGACCGACACCAGGAAGAGCACGACGACCGCCTGGAGGAGGCGTTTGACCAGAAAGCCGGTGAAGCCGGTGGAGCCCTTGCTGCCGGTCACTTCCCGGCCCCCTTCTTCTTGACGTAGTACCAGTGCTGGGGCGTGAAGCCGACCGTCGGGTTCTGCACGACGCCGCGCAGGTCGTTGCGGATCACCGAGACCTGGTACGCCGGGTTGGGCATCCACATCACGGGCAGCTGCTCGGCGAGGTACTCGCCGTACTCGTGCACGGCCTTCATGTCGGGGGAGTACTGCACGCCCCGGATGACGCGGTCGGCCCGCTTGTCGCTGTAGTTGCCGAAGTTGGCGGAGGCCCCGGTCGAGAAGAGCTGCTCGCCGCTGGGGTTGAGCGGGTAGTACCAGCTGCCCGCGGTCCCGAAGAAGGACATGTCCCAGTCGCAGCCGGGGTCCTTCGCCTCGCACGGGACGGAGTTGCCGAGGACGGAGTTGAGCGGCTGCTGACGCACGCTCAGCTCGATGCCGGCCTTGGACAGCGACGACTTCAACTCCTGCATCATGTTCGTCGTCTCGGTGGAGCCGGACTGGGAGAGCAGGGTCAGCTCCAGCGGCGCGTCCTTCTCGATGCCCTTGCCGCACCGGTCCTCGCCCGTCCCCGGGCGTACGCAGCGGGCCGTGCCGTCCTTGGTGCGCCAGCCGTGCGCGGCGAGGAGACGCCGGGCCTCGCGCACGTCGTACGGGTACCGGTTCCGCTCCATGGCCTTGGACAGGTACCGGCTCTTCGGTGTCGTCGGCACGGGACCGAGCGTCGGGGTGGCGCTGCCCTGCCAGACGACGTCGCTCATCGCCTGCTGGTCGACGAGGTGCTGCATGGCCTGGCGGATGTAGAGCTGGTCCATCATGGGGCCGCCGTGCGTGGAGTTGAAGTTGTAGACGATGTACGTCGCCGCCCACCCCTCCCACGGATCGACGCGGTAGCCCTTGTCCTCGAACTTCTCCTTCTGCGCCATCACCGAGGGAGGGATGTAGCCGTAGTCGACGCCGCCCGAACGCAGCACGTTGAACTCGGAGTCGGCCGTCGTGAACGGCTTGAAGACGACCTTGTCCAGGTGGGGGCGTTCCGACGCCGGGCCGGTGTACTTCTCGTTCGGCACGATCGTGACCTGACCGCTGTCCCGCCAGCCCGCGAGCTTCCACGGCCCGTTGACGGTCTTCCACAGCGGGTCGGAGCCGTACGAGCCGAGGCTCTTCGCGTGTTTCGTGAGCCGCGCGAAGACCGCCCTGGCGCCCTCGGCCGTGCGGTCCCAGTCGCCGATCCGCCCGCCGTCGGTCTTCGCGTCCCAGGCGTGCTGGGGCAGCGCCCGCAGTAGCGTGAGCTGGTTGGCGGTGAACCAGTCCGGGTTGTACGCGCGTGCGAGGTGAATCCGTACGGTGTGCTCGTCGAGCGTCTCGAACCGCTTGACGTTGTCCGGCATCGCGCCGACCGAATAGCCGCCCCACTCCGCCTTGTTGGCCTTGACGAGGCGGAACCAGAACTCCAGGTCGCGCGCGGTGACCGGCTTCCCGTCGGACCACTTCACGCCTTCGCGCAGCGGCACCGTCACCGTCTTGTTCCCGTCGCTGTACTTCGGGGCGAGACCGAGCGTGCCGGGTCCGTGCGTGGTCAGCTCGCCCTTCGCCGTGTCCATTACGGCGTCGTACACCGGCGTGAACAGAAGTGAGTAGATGCCGCTGTTGTACGAGGCGCCGTAGCCGGGCGCGCCGATCGGGAAGATCCAGTTGGGTGTCGCGGCCGGGGGCAGGGCCATCGTCGCCGTGCCGCCCTCCACGGGGGTGCCGCCGGTGGGGCCCATGTCGATGCGGCCGCCCTCGCGGACGCAGCCGGTGAGGACCATCGCGAGGACGAGCAGAGCTGCCGCCGCGGAACGAGGTGAGCGCATGGCGATGGGCCTCCCAGGGGGACGGGGGCGGCCCCGTGCCGGAGAACGACGGGGCGGCGCCCGAACGCTAGGCCGCACGCGAAAAACAAGTCAATAGCTTCGTTCGGAAGAGACCCGAAAACCCGGCGGGGGTAGCGGACTTGATTCGAGGAGACCTAGTCTTCGTGCCGCGATCGAAGTAGAACATCGAAGCAACAGGCAGCAACAGGCAGCAACGGGGGGCGGCATGGCCGGAACACCACTCGGCGGACCAGGGTCGGCGCAGCACATCGTCCACCTGGTCTCCTCGGGGGCGGCCACCTCCCGGGCCGATCTCGTACGCGAGTTGGGCCTCGCCCCCTCGACGGTCTCCCTGCGCGTGCAGGAACTGGTCGACGCGGGGCTTCTCAGCGAGTCCGGCGAGGGAGCGTCGCGCGGCGGTCGCAGGCCACGGCTCCTGCGGGTCGCCGCGCACGGAGGCGTCGCGGTCGCGGCGGACCTCGGCAGCCACCACGCGCGGCTCGGCGTGGTCGACCTGGGCGGCACCGTCACGGACGCCGTCGATCTGCCGCACGACATCACCGCGGGACCCGAGTCCGCCGTGGACTGGCTCTGCGACCAGGTCGACCGCCTCATCGCCCGCCAGTGCGAGGAGGGCCGTGCCGTACGCGCGTTCGGTGTGGCGTTCCCCGGGCCTGTGCAACCGGATACGGGCCGCGTCCTGAGCCCCTCCCGCATGCCCGGCTGGCACCGCTACCCGCTCAGGGACGTCCTCGCCGAGCGGCTCGGCATCCCCGTCACCGTCGACAACGACGCCACGATGATGGCCGTGGGGGAACACCGCGTCGCCCGCCCCGGACTCGACCACCTCGTCGTCGTCAAGGCCGGACGCGGCATCGGCAGCGGCATCATCTCCGCGGGGCGCCCGCACGGCGGCGCCAACGGCAGCGCGGGCGACATCAGCCACGTCCGCGTCGACGCCGCGGGCGACCGCCCGTGCAGCTGCGGCAACATCGGCTGCTTGGAGACCGTAGCCAGCGGCGCCGCCCTCATCCGCGAACTCGCCCGCCAGGGCGTCGAGGCCGCCGACACCGGCGACCTGCTGCGCCTCGTCGCGGACGGCGACCCGCAGGCCACCACCCTCGTCCGCACGGCGGGGCGGCACATCGGCACCGTCCTGTCCGTCGTCGTCAACTTCTTCAACCCGCAGGCCGTGGCGCTCGGCGGCGTCCTCGCGACGGCCGAACCCCTGGTGGCCGCCGTGCGGGGCGTGCTCTACGAACGGTGTCTGCCGCTGGCCACGGCCGATCTGGAGATCACCACCACCGTCACTGGCGTCGACGCCGGCCTCCTCGGCGCCGGCCTCACCGCCCTGGGCCACCACCTGCCGACCTCGCCGGCCGCCCCCACCCCCCAGGAAGCGAGTGCCCCCGCATGACGCCCACCGCGAACCGCCGCCTGCGCATCGGCATCGGCGGCATCGGCATCGAGTCCTCCACCTTCTGCCCGCACCGCTCCACCACGGACGACTTCCGGCAGACCCGCGGCCAGGACCTCCTCGACCGCTACACCTGGACGCGCCCCGGCTCCGACCTCGCCGCGGCCGTCGAGTGGGTGCCGCTGCTGCACGCGACCTCGCTGCCCGGCGGCCCGGTCGAGGCCGCGTCGTATCTGACCCTCAAGGACGAACTGGTCACGCGCATACGGCGAGCGGGCCCGCTCGACGGCCTCGTCCACGACATCCACGGCGCGATGAGCGTCGTCGGGCTCACCGACGCCGAGGCCGACCTCACCGAAGCGGTGCGCGCCGCTCTCGACTCCGTCGGCACCCCGGACGGCACCGGCCGCCCGATGATCTCCGCAGCCATGGACCTGCACGGCAACGTCTCACGCCGTTTCGCCGAGCCCGTCGACCTGCTCACCGCCCACCGGCTCGCCCCGCACGAGGACGCCTGGGAGACCCGCGAGCGCGCGGCCCGCAACCTCGTCCGCTGTCTGCGCGAGGGCATCCGCCCGCACCGCGCCTGGGTACAGGTGCCGGTGCTCCTGCCCGGCGAGAAGACCAGCACCCGCCTGGAGCCCGCCAAGTCCCTCTACGCCTCGCTCGCCGAGATCGAGAAGCTGCCCGGCATCCTCGACGCCGCGCTGTGGGTCGGCTACGCCTGGGCCGACGAGCCGCGCTGCAAGGCCGCCGTCGTCGTCACCGGCGAGGACGCCGCACTCGCCGCGGCCGAGGCCGAGAAGCTGGCCCGCCGCTACTGGGACGCCCGCCGCGACTTCGTCTTCGTCGGACCGACGGGCAGCGCCGAGGAGTGCGTCGAGCGGGCGGTCGTCTCGTCCCGGCGGCCCTTCCTGATCAGCGACTCGGGCGACAACCCGACGGCGGGCGGCGCGGGCGACCTCGCGTACATGCTGGGCAAGCTCCTTGAGAACGACGCGATCCGCTCCGGGCGGGTCACCGCCGTCCACCCCGGCGTCACCGACCCGGCCGCCGTCGCCCGCTGCTTCGAGGCGGGCGTGGGCGCGGAGGTCACGCTGAGCGTCGGCGGCAAGGTCGACGCACACCACGGCGGGCCGTACGAACTCACCGGCACCGTCGTCGCCTTGCAGCACGCCACCGACCAGAAGGTCCGCGCGGAGGGCGGCGCCTACGACCGCGGGGTCGACATGGCGGCCGTCCGCACCGGCGGCCTCACCGTGATCCTCGTCGCGCGGCGCAAGCCGTTCCACACCCTGGCCGACTTCATGGGCCCGCGGGACGGCGGACTCGGCATCGACCCTCGTACGTACGACATCGTGGCCGTCAAGATCGGCTACCTGGAGCCCGAGCTGTACGACATGGCGGCGGACTGGCTGCTCGCGCTCACTCCCGGCGGCGTGGACCAGGATCTTTGCCGCCTCGGGCACCACCGCGTGGAGCGGCCGCTGTACCCGTTCGACGCGGACGCCTACGCTGACGGGGGCCCCGATCTGACCGCAGTGCGGCTCGCGCCGCTCGACTAGTGAGAAGGCTCCGTGAAGCGTGCCGCCGCCTTGTCCGCCCTTGTCTGCCTGCTGGCCGCCACCGCCGCCGCGCCCGCTCTGCCCGACGCGGGCGCGCGCCCGGACCGCCACCGCGGCAGCCTGCTGGACTCCGTGCCGAAAAAGGGCGTCCTGAAGGTCTGCACGACCGGCGACTACGCGCCGTTCACGAAGCTGGACCCCGTCGGCAAGAAGTACAGCGGCGTTGACATCGAGATGGCGCGCGACCTCGCCAAGAGCCTCGGGGCCGAACCGAAGTTCGTGGCGACGACCTGGGCGAACCTCACCAAGGACGTCGCCGCGCGCCGCTGCGACATCGGCGTCGGCGGCGTCTCGATCACCCTGCCGCGCGCCCGCCACGTCTACTTCGGCGAGCCCACGCGCGAGGACGGCAAGACGCCGATCGTGCGGTGCGCCGACAAGGACAGGTTCGGCGCGGGGACGCTGAAGGACATCGACAAGCCGGGCACCCGGGTCATCGTCAACCCCGGCGGCACCAACGAGGAGTTCGCGCGCGCCCACATCAAGCGGGCGACGATCACGCTCCACCCGGAGAACACCACGATCTTCCAGGAGATCATCGACGGCCGGGCGGACGTGATGATGACGGACGCGAGCGAGACCCGCTACCGGTCGAGGATCCACCCCGAACTCTGCTCCCTCCACCCGGAGAAGCCGTTCACCTTCTCGGAGAAGGCGTACGCGATCCCGCGCGGCGACGACGAGTTCAAGGCGTACGTCGACCAATTCGTGCACCTCGCCACGCACGACGGGACGTACGCGAAGTACGAGGCGGAGTGGATGAAGTGACCCGGCACCCTCGTTTGGCCGGGAATCGCGGGGGGACCCGCCCGTCATGACCGTTCACAAAACCGCCGTGCTTGTCCTGGACTGTTCGGAGCCCGAGCAGCTCGCCGAGTTCTACGCCGGGCTGCTCGGCGCGGAGGTCCGGCTGAGCAAGGACCCCGACTACGTCGAGATCACCAATGAGAACGGGGTCTGCCTGGCCGTCCACAGGGAGCGCGACTACATCCCGCCGAGCTGGCCCCGCCCCGAGGACTCGCAGCAGGCGCACCTGAGGATCATGGTGGCCCGGCACGACATGGACGAGGCGGAGCGCGAGGCGGTCGGCCACGGCGCGCGCCCCGTGGACACGAAGAACAACAGCGGTCCGCGGGACACCCGCACCTACTCCGACCCGGCGGGCCACTCCTTCACCCTGGCGGCCATCCCCGAATGACCCGCGTGCACGGCCGGGGCGTGCTCAGACGGACCGGTGGTACTGGTCCGGCACGTGCACCTCGGCGCCGACCTCGCGAGCCGCGTGCCGCGCCCACGAGGGGTTGCGCAGCAGCTCCCGGCCCAGCAGGACCGCGTCCGCCTCGCCGCCCGCGAGGATCTTCTCGGCCTGCTCCACGTCGGTGATGAGGCCGACCGCGGCGACCGCGAGATCCGTCTCGGCCTTCACCCGCGCGGCGAACGGGACCTGGTAGCCGGGCTCGACGGGGATGCGGACGCCCGCCGCGTTGCCGCCCGTGGACACGTCGAGCAGATCGATCCCGTGCTCCTTGAGCGCGGTCGCGAAGCGCACGGTGTCGTCGGCCGTCCAGCCCGCCTCCTCCAGCCAGTCGGTGGCCGAGATGCGGAAGAACAGCGGCTTGTCCTCGGGCCACACGGCCCGTACGGCGTCGACGACCTCCAGGGCGAAACGCGTGCGGTTCTCGTACGAACCGCCGTACGCGTCGGTGCGCTTGTTGCTGTGCGGGGAGAGGAACTCGCCGATCAGATAGCCGTGTGCGCCATGGATCTCGGCGACCTCGAAACCGGCGTCGAGCGAGCGCCGCGCCGCGTCGGCGAACTGCCCGACGATCTCGCGGATCTGCTCGACGGTCAGCTCCGTCGGCACGGGGTGGCCCTCGTCGAAGGCGACCGGGCTGGGCGCGACTGGCTGCCAGCCGTGCTCCCGCGGACCCACCGGCCCGCCGCCCGTCCAGGTGCGCCCCGTGGACCCCTTGCGTCCGGAGTGCGCGATCTGGATGCCGGGGACGGTGCCCTGGCTCTTGAGGAACGCCGTCGTGCGGCGGAACGCCTCCACCTGGGCGTCGTTCCATATGCCGAGGTCGTACGGGCTGATGCGGCCCTCGGGGCTGACGGCGGTCGCCTCGACGATGATCAGGCCCGTGCCGCCGACGGCACGCGCGGCGTAGTGCGCGAAGTGCCAGTCCAGCGGGACACCTGCTTCGGGCCCCTCCGGGAGGGCCGAGTACTGGCACATCGGGGGCATCCAGACCCGGTTCGGGATGGTCAGCGATCGCAGGGTGTACGGCTCGAACAGGGCGCTCACGGCGGACTCCATTACTCGCGGCTGGTCTTCCGCTCGTACGATAGACCTCGTAGTACGGCAGTTGTCAAACTACGGCGATCGTCAAACTACGGCGCATGCCGAACTACGGTGACTGTCGTACGATGGCGCCATGACGACCGCCGCCGCCAGCAGCAGGACGCTCGCCCACCCCGAGCCCGAGGAGATCCGGCTCGACGCGGTGCTGCACGCCCTCGCCGACCCCATGCGGATGCGGATCGTCCGGGACCTCGCCAAGGAAGAGGGAGCGGAACTCGCCTGCTCGCACTTCGGCCTGCCCGTCACCAAGTCGACGAGCACGCACCACTTCCGGGTGCTGCGCGAGAGCGGTGTGATCCGGCAGATCTATCGGGGCACGGCCAAGCTGAGCGTGCTGCGCCGCGACGACCTGGACGCGCTCTTCCCCGGCCTCCTCGACAGCGTCCTCGCCGCGGCCGCCCGCGAGGCGCAGAGGCTCGGCGCCGACGGCTGACCGGCAGCCGCGAGAAGACCCGCCCGCCCTGCGGGCGAACGACGGGACTTCACGGAGACGCCCTAGCGCCCCTGCGCCGCCCGCCGCAGCCCCGCCCAGTCCGGGATCTTCACCACGCCCCGGCCGAGCGAGCGCCCCAGCTCGGCCTCCGCGCGTTCGATCGCCAGCCACCCCGGCCACTGAACCGGCCGCACACCCGCCGCGCGCAGCCCCGCCAGCGGATCCTCCGGAACGTCCCTGCGTACGAGTTCGGGGGCGTCGTCCAGCAGGGACCGCACCGTCTCCTTGGCGCAGGGGCGGTTGGTGCCGATGACGCCGGTCGGGCCCCGCTTGATCCACCCGGCGACGTACTCGCCCGGCGACGGCGCCCCGTCGCGCAGCACCCGCCCGGCGGCGTGCGGGACCGTGCCCCGCTCGGGGTCGAACGGCAGCCCGTCCAGCGGCACCCCGCGGTAACCGACCGAGCGCAGGACCAACTGCGCCGGGATGTCCTCGTACTGCCCCGAACCGCTCACCCCGCCCCGGCCGTCCGGCAGCGTGCGCTCGAAGCGCGCCCCGGCGACGCGGCCCGCGGCCCCGGCCGTCAGGGCGACAGGACGCAGGAAGAAGCGCAGGCGGATCCGCCGGGGCAGACCGCGCGGCGGACGCTCGGCCCAGCCGCGCAGCACCTCGATGTTGCGACGGCTCGCGGCGGGCAGCCCGGACGGGTCGGCGTACGCGGGGTCGAGCGCCAACTCCGCCGGGTCCACGACGACTTCGGTGTCCGGGAGCGAGCCCAGCTCCCGCAGCTCCTTGGTGGTGAACCGCGCCTGCGAGGGCCCGCGCCGCCCCACCATGTGCACCTCGCGCACCCGGCTCCCCGCGAGGACGCCGAGCGCCGCGTCCGGCATGTCCGTGGGCAGCAGCTCGGCCGCGCCGCGGGCGAGGATCCGGGCGACGTCCACCGCGACGTTCCCCACGCCGATGACGACGGCCGACTCCACGCCCCGTACGAAACCGTCCTGTTCGAAACCGTCCGTCAGCACGTCCGGATGCGCGCTGTACCAGGAGACGAACTCGGTCGCCGAATGACTGCCCGGCAGATCCTCGCCGGGCACTCCGAGCCTGCGGTCCGCCGCCGCGCCGACGCAGTAGACCACCGCGTGGTACAGATCGAGGAGCCCGGCCGGCGGCAGGGCGCCGGGGCCGATCTCGACGGCCCCGAGGAAGCGCACGCGCTCGTGCTCCAGGACCGCGCGCAGATTGTTCTGGAGCGACTTGATCTTCTCGTGGTCCGGCGCGACGCCGTAGCGCACGAGGCCGTACGGGCAGGGCAGCCGGTCGAGCACATCGACCCGCACCCCCGGCACCCGGTCCTGCTGGACGAGGGACTGCGCGGCGTACACCCCGCTGGGACCCGAACCGACGACGGCGACGTGCAGCACGGTGGTGCTCCCTCCGCGAGGCGACCCCGGGACGGTTTCAGGATCGCACTCGGGGTGCCCGCTGTCAGGGTGCGCGGCCCAGCCGTTCCGCGACGCCGCCGTCGGCATCGGGTGGCGCGCCACTGGGCGGGACGCCGAGCGCCCAGTCCAGTCCGTACCGCTGGAACAGCTCGGCCCGCAGTGTCGCGAGCGGCATCGGAGCGCCCGGGATGAGCAGGGCGAAGACCGCGCCCATGAGCAGAGCGCGCAGCAGCGGATAGTCCCTGTCGACGTCATCCGATCCGTACCGCGCGACGGTGTCCCGCAGCAGCTCCGCCAGACGCTGCTGCTCGGGGCACTGCACGAACCCCTCCGCCTGGAGAATGCCCGCCATGTGCGTGCGCATGAGCAGCGGTTCGTCCCGGGCCAGGCCCAGGATCGCGTCGATGGCGCGCGCCAGCCGCTCCGCACCCTCCGCGCCGTCGGTGCGGTCAGTGCCGCCATCGGGGGGCGGCTCACGCTCCAGGGCGGCTTCCAGCGTGCGGTGCATCAGCCGGTGCACCGCCGACTGGAGGAGCTGACGCTTCCCCGGGAAGTAGTACGACACCAGACCGCGGGCCGCGCCCGCCCGGTCGGCGATGTCCCCGAGCGTCGTCGCCTCGTAACCGCGCTCGCCCACCAGCTCCACCGTGGCCTGGAGCAACCGCTCGCGCGAACGCCTGCGCAACTCTTCATTGACCGACGGGCTACGCGGGGACATTCTGTAACTCCTGCGTTGACTGGCTCTGAGCCAGTATACTCGTCGTGTCCCGCACCGAGGTCGTCATCAGGCCAGGCGCGGGTCGAAACAGCCTGGGGCAGGCAGCACTGCGGGGGAGTGTTGCCTGCTCACAGGTGTTTCCGCAGGCCCCAGGTGGTTCTACAGCCCACAGGTGTTCGACGAGGTCTTCGACGCCTCACCTCACCCGGCCAGGTCGAGCACCGGCCGCAGCGCGTGCGGGCGCCGGTCGGCCGGCAGATGGTCGACGAAGTGCACCGCGCACCCGAGCGCCGCCGCCCCGCCGTCGGCCCGTCGGTCGTCACCCACCATCAGCGTGTCGCGGGGATCGGCTCCCAGCGCCTCGCAGGCCAGCGCGAACAGGCGCGGGTCCGGCTTCTGGATGCTGTGCTCGTACGACAGGACGTACGCGTTCACATACGCGTCGAGCCCATGGGCGCGGAAGACGGGCCGCAGATCCCACCCGATATTGCTGACCACCGCCACCGGGACACCCCGGCCGCGCAGCCCGGCCAGGACCTCCGCCGAGTCACCGTAGGGACGCCACGCCTCGGGAGTCATGTGCCGCTCGTACAGCGCGTCGTACAGCCGGGGATCCGGCAGCGCCACCTCCCGGGCGACCCCCGTGTACGCGGCGCGGTGCTGCTCGGCGCTCCGGTCGCGCTGCGCCCACAGTTCGGCCAGCCGCGCGGGCACCGAGACCGGCACGGTCCCGCCGGGCATCGCTCCCACCCGCTCCAGGCCGGCCGCGGCCCGCGCCAACTCCTCGTCGGCGAACGGCACTCCGAGATCGTCGGCCACGGCGCGCAGCCAGGCTTCGGTGGGCTCGATGCGGAAGAGGGTTCCGGAGAAGTCGAAGAGTACGCCCTTGATCGTCATGGTCAGGATCCTCCGCGGGCGCCCGACGACCGGTCAAGAGCCGCTCGCGCCATGCCTGCCGGGCCCGTACGCGTACGTCGTGATGGCCAGCGCCACCGTCAGCGCGCCGAGCAGCCAGCCGCCGAGGACGTCCGTGGGCCAGTGGACGCCGAGCCAGACGCGGGTCACCCCCACCCCGGCCACCGAGAGCACGGCGAGGGCCACGGCCGCGCGCCACGCGGTGCGGCCCACCCCGTACAGACGCAGCAGCCACAGCAGCATTCCGCAGACGACCGCCGCCGTCATCGCGTGGCCGGAGGGGAACGCCGCGTAGTGCGCGGAGTCCACGGGGTCCGACCACACCGGACGCGGGCGGTCCACCGCGGCCTTCAGCGACTGCTGCACCACCGAGGCCATCACACAGGTGCCCGCCAACCAGAACGCCAACCGGCGGGCGCCGCGTGCCGCGAGCCAGACGACGGCCACCGCGCACAGCGCGCGCATCGTCCATGGGTCCCACACCCAGTCGGTGAGGATCCGGCTCGCCCGGGTGAGACCCGGGTCGGCCACCGCCCAGCGGTGCGTGGTGCGGGCGATGCCCTCGTCGAGCGAGATCAGCGGCTTCCACTCCAGCGCCACCAGGAGGAGCAGCAGGAGGGACGGGACGCAGAACAGCGCCGCGGCGCGCGCGGCCCGGCGGGCGGGCGGTCGGGTGGGGGAGTCCAGTGTCGCGGGGTGCATACGGGGATCCTCGCCGACGGAAGGGGATGGAAACCATCTCCGGGCGAGCGGCGCGGCGTCACCCGGGACGGCCCGGTGCGGGTACCCGCGATCGCGCGGGGTGCCCATCGCGACCCGCGGCGGCCACCTCGCGGAAGGCTTTCCGGCCGCACCCCGGCCCGCCGACGTGCCCTAGGGCGTGTCCGCGAAGTCCCGTCTGCGCCGCGGCGCGCGGCACGCACTCTCGCCGCGTCGGCCGAAAGCCCGAGTACGCCCAGTACGAGGGCCTCCGGCCGGCACGCCGAGAGCACGCACCGGACGCCGCGACGCCCGCCCTGCGGGCGAACGACGCGACTTCGCGGACCCGCCCTAGCCCAGCGCCCGCAGACCCGGTACGAAGGTGACGAGGACGGGGATCACCGGGACCAGCGCCGCGGTGGCCGTCAGGCGCAGTCTGTGGGCCGCGGTGAGGCGCGGGTGGGCGGAGAGCAGCCGGTGCACGCGGTGCGGGACGTGCGCGTGCGGCGTCGGGCAGGGGCCGAACACGCCGCGGTCCTCGTTCAGTTCGACGAGGGCGAGCGCGATCGTCAGCCGCCCGAAGCGGCGCGACGCCACGTCGTCGGCGGCCAGCTCCACCAGGCGGTGCATCTGGTCGCGGAACGCGGCGAACACCCGTACCTGCGGGAAACCGGCGGCCAGCGCGCCCGAGCAGTGCAGCAGCCAGTCGTGCCTGGCCTGCGCGTGCCCCTGCTCGTGCGCGAGCACCGCATCGAGCTGACGGCCCTTCAGGCGGCGCAACGCGGCGGTGGTGATGACCAGTTGAGGCGCCTGGCCCGGCAGCCACCAGGCGTCCGGACGCTCGCCCTCCAGGACGACGAGGCGGTCGGCGCCCGGCTCCTCCCCGGGCAACAGCGGGGCACGCACGAGCAGCTCGGCCCGGCGCCCGGCCCGGCGGGCTCGCGCCAGTGCGATCTCCCGGGTCAGCATCGCCGCGGTCCACACGCCACCGCAGGCCAGCGCCACGGCGGTGGCGGCCGCCCAGGGGCCCGGCGCCTGGAGGGCGTACGCCTCGACCACGGCATGCGGGGCGGGCGCGAAGAGATGGCCGCGCACGGCCTGCCACGCGGCGGCCGCGCTGAGCGTCATCGACAGCGCGCAGCAGAGCAGGACGCCCGCCACCACGCACTGCCAGGCCCAGAGCGCGACCACCGGTTCGCGCTCCGGCCAGTCGGCCCGCGCGAGCATCCGGGGGGCGACGACCGCCGTCAGGGCGCCCAGCAGCAACAGTGCGACGGGGACCATCATGCCGCCCAGCCTATGAGGGCCGGGCTACCGAGGGGTATGGGCTGTCTCCTCAAGTGATGGACGCCACGGCCGATGTCCGCACGTCGCATAGGAAATGGGCCCCGATCGGGTCGCTCCGTTCCGCCGCCGAGTGGCGTCCGCCCGCGCGCGCGGGCGGACGCCGTAGTGTCGGAAGATGATCGAGACCATCGTGTTCGACGTGGGGGAGACCCTCACCAAAGACGACCGCTACTGGGCATCGTGGGCGGACTGGCTGAAGATGCCGCGGCACACCGTGTCCGCGCTCGTCGGCGCCGTCGTCGCGCAGGGCGGAGACGGCCAGGACGCGCTGCGGCTCATCAGCCCGGACATGGACATCGCCTCCGCCTATCACGCGCGCGAGTCGGCGGGCCGCGGTGAGCATCTGTCCGAGAGCGACCTCTATCCGGATGTGCGGCCCGCCCTCGGCGGTCTCCACAAGCTCGGCGTCCGCGTCATCGTCGCGGGCAACGCGACATCACGCGCCGCCGAACTCCTGCGCGGCCTCGATCTGCCCGTCGACCTCGTCGTCACCTCGGGGGACTGGGGCGTGGCGAAACCGGACCCCGCCTTCTTCGCACGGGTGCTCGAAGTCGCCCAGGCCGGGCCCCGCGAGACGCTCTACGTCGGCGATCACCCCGCGCACGACGTCTTCCCCGCCCAGCAGGCGGGACTGCGCACCGCGCACATCCGCCGCGGCCCGTGGGGCCATCTGTGGGCGGACGACGCGGCCGTGGCCGAGGCGGCGGACTGGCAGATCGACAGCCTCACGGCGTTGGCCTCGCTGATCGGCCACTGAGGCGTCCGGTCCGGGAGGAGCCGGTGCGCCCAGGCCGGCCCGGCGGGGGTCAGAGCGTCAGCAGCATCGCCAGCATGCCGATCCCCATCGACAGCCGGCACGCCCGCGCCAGCTCCGGCCGGTCGCCCCAGCCGAGTACCCCGGGGCCGCCGCCGCCCCGGCCCGCCACGGCCGTCCGCGCGGGGGCGAGCCGCGCGCCGGACCACAGGACGTACCCGGCGAAGTAGAGCAGGAGGGCACCCGTCAGCGCGGGCAGGCCCGCACCCCCGTGACCCGCGTGCGCGCCCGGCGTCGTGATCATCGCCAGCGACATGTACACCATGGCGGACGCGCCGATGAGGTGGTGGAGGTGGTGACGGCTCGTGCGGGCCGTCAACAGCGCGTGCAGCGCGGCCGCCCCGAACACCGCGGCGTAGCCGAGCCAGGCCCAGCGCGGCAGCGCGATCACCGCGGCGGGCACGGCCATCACCGCCATCCCGAACCCCATGAGCGCCTCGCCGCCCGCGGTACGGCGCTGTTCCTCGATCCGGCTGCGCATCCGCAGCAGACAGTAGGCCCCGGTCGCCGCGCACAGCGCGACGAGCAGCCAGGCGGCCTGCGTCGGTCCGTGCACCGCGCACCTCCCCCTGTCGACGGTGTCGTCGGGTCGATGCCCAGGCTCGCGGAGCCGTACGCGAGCGCACGGGGGTGCATGGGGAGCACAAGGGGGAGCGAGGCGCCGCCCGCCGAGGCATGTAGTTTCTCGGTAAAACACTTGCTAATGTTTTAGGTATGAACAGTACGCCACCCCCACCGCAGGCCCCGCCGCCGTCATCGCCCCCGTCCCCTCCCTCCACCCGTCCGCGTCGGCTCGCGCTCGCCGGGGTGCTGCGTCCGGGCAAGCCGTCCGACATCTGGTTCAAGCCCGCGTGCAGCGTGGTCGTGGCCACCGCGATACCGAACCTGACGCTGCTGGCCCTCGGGCGGCTCGACCTCGTGATGTACACGATGGCCGGTTCGTTCTGCGCGCTGTACGCCCACAACCTCCCGTACGCCGCCCGGGCGCGCGCCCTGGCGGGGGTCGTCGCCGGGATGTCGGCGAGCGTGGCCGTCGCGCTGGTCACGGCCTCGCTGACCAGTAGCGCCGTGGTCCTCGTCGTCGTCGGCGCAATCCTCGCCGCCACGCAGAAGGCGCTGTGCGACGCGGCCCGCATCGGGCCGCCCGGCCACCTGATCCTTACCTTCATCAGCTCGGCCACCCTCTTCGCCCCGCAGAGCCTCGGGCAGGTTCCCGGCCACCTCGCGCTCACCCTCGCCGGCGGGGCCCTGGCCTGGCTGATCGGCATGGCGCCCGCCGTCGTACGGCCGCACGGCCCCGAGCGCCGGGCCACCGCACGGGCCCTGAACGCGGTCGCGGCGTACGCCGAGAGTGCTCAGGCCGCGTCCGCCGACGGCCAGGACTCCGCGCCTGCCGTCGAGCGGGCCCGTGCCGCCGCGGCCGGTGCCGTGCACGCCGCCTGGCAGTCGCTGCTCGCCACCGGCGCCCGGACCGCCGAGGCCCGGCACGCCCTGGCCCGCCTCGTCATCCGCGCCGAGGAGGCCCTGGCCGCGCCCGCCACCGCCGACCCCGCGGCGCTGCGCGCCTGGGCGGCCGGCCTGCGCGGCACGGGCGTCGTCCCGCGCCCCGGCGGCGTACGCCCCGGTGAGCGCGACGAACTCCTCGGCGTCGCCGCCGAACTGGCCGGGCCCAAGGTGCCGCCGTGGCGTCGGCTCGCGCCCGGCTCCCCCCTGCTGCCCATCGCGCTGCGCACCGCCGTGGGCTGCGCGCTCGCCGGATACGGCTCGCTCGCGCTCGGCGTCGGCCGCCCCTACTGGGCCCTGGTCACCGCCGCCGCCCTCTACCAGGCCAACGTGACGCTCACCTGGAACCGGGGGGTGCAGCGGGTGGTCGGCAACCTCGTCGGCGTACTCGCCTTCGCCGCCATCGCGCCGTTCGCCCACCTCGGCCACGCCGAACTCGTCGTGAGCTGCCTCGCTCTCGCCTTCGGCGCGGAGGCGCTGATCAGCCGCAACTACTGGCTCGGCACCGTGTGCGTGACGCCGATGGCGCTGCTCGTCACCGAGTTCGCGCGGTTCCAGCAGCCCGGCGAGCTGATCCTCGACCGCGTCGTCGACACCCTGCTCGGCGCCGTGCTCGGCGTCGCGGCGGCCGTCCTCGTCACCAACCGGCGGGCCGTCGACCAGATCGAACAGGCCGTCGATGCCGTGGACCGGGCCAGGGAGCGGGCCGAGGCCGAACTCGCCGGGGCGGGCGCGGTCGAACCGGCGCGGCGCGCGCTCACCGCGGCCCTCGTCGATCTGCGTGCCGCGGCCGACGTGGCCGCCGGGGAATGGTGGCCCGGGGCCCTGCCCGAAGAGCGGGTCATCGCGGCCGAGCGCGCCGGACACCGTACGCTCGCGGCGACGGTCCGACGACGGAGTGACGAGAACGGTCAGGGGACGCGGCCTCGCGCGAGGGCCGCCGACGCCTGGGAGGGCGCACGAGCATGAGAGCAGAGAACGGTCCGGTGGCGGGCCCCGGTGGGGACACCGTGGCCGCGGTGGTGCGGCAGTGGCAGGCGGTGCGCCCCGACATCGACACCGGGCCGATGGAGGTGATCGGCCGCATCAACCGCTGCGCGGCCCTCCTCCAGCAGGCCGAGGACGCCCCGCTGCGCAGGGCGGGCCTGACCCGCGCCGAGTTCGACCTGCTCGGCGCGTTGCGCCGCACCGGTCATGAGCTGACGCCCGGGGAACTGGCCCGCGAGACCTTCTCCTCCGGGGCCGCGGTCACCAAGCGGCTCAAGCAGCTCCAGGAGCGCGAACTGGTCGACCGCCGCCCCGACGCACGGGACCGCCGCGTCGCGCACGTCCGACTCACGGACGCGGGCCGCGACCTGGTCGACGCGATCCTGCCGGAACAACTCGCCTACGAGACAGTGGTCCTGTCCGTACTCGACGGCACCGGCCAACGCGAACTGAGCGGGCTGCTGGGGGAGTTGCTGACCCAACTGGAGGGCCGACTCGGGGTGCGACGGGGCTGACGCGGGCGGGGCGGTCCCGGCGATCTTCTTGGCGCCGCGCCGGTTCACGCCGCGCACGGGCCGCCGCCCAAGATCCGATGGTTGACCCGGCCCGAACGTGGCGGCAGAGTACGGGAACTCACCTGGTCCGACCGGCTGACCGGGCGACGCGTCCCGAACGGCGCCCGCGGTCGATCACGCGGTCGGCCGGACGACTTGGAGGTTCTCCATGGCCACCGCACCCCCCACCGTCCCCGCCGTCGACATCGATGCCGCCGTCGCCTTCACCCAGGACCTGGTGCGGCTGCGCACCGTCAACGCCGCCGGGGCCGCCGAGGTCGAGCGGCCGGCGGCGCTCCTCGTCCAGCGCCTCTTCACCGCGTTCGGATGGACGTACGACGTCGTGGAGGTCGCCCCGGGCCGGCCCAACACCGTGGCCGTCGTCGAGGGCGGGGGCGGCGAAGGACCGACCCTGATGTTCGAGGGGCACATCGACGTCGTCACCGAGGGAGATCCGGCCGACTGGAGCGTCGACCCCTACGGGGCGCTGATCCGCGACGGCAGGCTCTGGGGGCGCGGCGCCGCCGACATGAAGTCCGGCGTCGCCGCCATGATCTACGCCGTACGCGCCCTCCAGCTCGCCGGGCCCTTCCCCGGCCGGATCGTCGTGGGCGTGCTGTGCGACGAGGAAGGGCTGATGCTGGGCGCGAAGGCGTTCGCTGCCGCGCCGCTCGCGCGGTCCGTGGACGCCGTCATCGTGTGCGAACCCGAGGGGTACGAGGTGTGCACCTCCGCCCGCGGCGGCATCCGGCTCCGGCTGGACCTGCACGGCGTCATGGCGCACGGCGCGATGCCGCAGGAGGCAAGGAGCCCGATCGTGGCGGGCGCCCGCGTCGTCGAGGCGCTGGCCGCCGTCCAGACGTGGGCCGAGGAGCGCTACGGCACGCATCCGCACGCGGGGCGCGTGACCGTCACGCCGACCGTGCTGCTCGGCGGCGACCCCGACCAGCTCAACGTCATCCCCGCGCACGGCGTCGTCGGCGTCGACGTGCGCACCATCCCGGGCACCGACCACGCCGAACTCATCGACCGCGTAGAGGAATCGGCGCGCGCCGCGGCCGCCACGGTCGGAGTGGAGATCGGCCTGACCGTCGTCGACGACCGGCCCGCCGTCGAGATCGCCGAGGACCACCCCGTAGTGAGTGCGCTGGTGGCCGGGCACCGCCAAGTCCACGGCGCGCCACCACCGTTCGGCGCCGTCCCCGGCACCACGGACGGCACGATCCTCACCCGCGACGCCAAACTGCCCACCGTCGTCTACGGCCCCGGCGGCAAGTGGATCGCGCACCAGAAGGACGAGTACGTCGAGGTGCGCGAGATCGGCGAGTACGCGCGCGTGTACGCCGCCGCGGCGCGCACCTTCCTCACCGGGGGCGCCCGGTGACGACGTACACCACCACGTACACCCCGCCCCCGGACGGGCTGCCCATCGGGGACGCCTGGGTCTCCGCGCCGGGCCGCCGGGCCGTCACCTTCCCCTACGACGGCAGCGAGATCGCCCGCGCGCCCGTCGGTGACGCGGCGCTCGCGCGGCAGGCCGTCGAGCACGCGGCCGGACTGCGCAGGACGGTCGGCGCGCTGCCCGCCCACACCCGGCGCCAGGTGCTCGCCGACGTCGCGGCGGCGCTCACCGACGAGCTGCCCGGCCTCGTGGACCAACTGGTCCTGGAGACCGGCAAGCCGCGCGTGGACTGCGACATCGAGATGCTGCGGACCGTCGCCACCTGGCAGGCCGCCGCCGACGAGGTGGGCCATCTGCACGGCGAGACCGTGCCGTTGGACGTCCAGCCGTCCGGCGAGGGGCTCTTCGGATTCTGGACGCGGCGCCCCGTCGGCGTCGTGGTCGGCATCGCGGGCTTCAACTACCCCCTGCTGCTGGCCTCCCACAAGATCGCGCCCGCGCTCGCCGCGGGCTGCCCGGTCATCGTCAAACCGGCCCCGGCGACCCCCCTGGCCACTCTGCGCCTCGTCCACCTCGTCCGCGAGCGCCTCGCCGCGGCCGGCGTCCCTGTCGGAGCGGTCCAACTGGTCACCGGAGGAGCGGAGGTGGGCCGCACCCTCACCACCCACCCGGACGTCGCCGCGGTCTCCTTCACCGGCTCCGCGGCCGTCGGCCACCGCATCGGGCGCGACGCCGCGCCCCGCAAGGTCGTACTGGAGCTGGGCTCCAACGCCGCGCTCGTCGTGGCCGCGGACGCCGATCTCGACGCGGCGGCGGACGCGGTGGTGCGCGGCGGGTACTACGCGTCCGGGCAGGCCTGTATCTCCGTGCAGCGGGTCGTCGCCGTCGACGCGGTCGCCGAGATGCTGGAGAGGAAGATCGCCGAGCGGCTGCGGGCGGTGGTCGTGGGCGACCCGCGCGATCCGGCCACCCGGGTCTCCGCCCTCATCGACGAGGCGGCCACCGAGCGGGTCGCCGACTGGATCCGGCGGGCCCGCGCGGCGGGCGCCCGCGTGGTCGCCGGGGGCACGCGGGAGGGCCGCTGCCTCACGCCGACGCTGCTCGCGGGCGTGCCGGACGGGGAGCCCGCCTGGGACGAGGAGATCTTCGGCCCGGTGGTCTGCCTGCGCGCGGTTCCGGATCTGGAGACGGCGTACGACGTCGTCAACGCGAGCCGCTACGGCCTGCACGCGGCGCTCTTCACCCGCGACCTGGGCGCCGCCTTCCGCGCGGTCGAGGAACTGGAGGCGGGCGGCGTCGTGATCAACGAAGTGCCCGGCTACCGCAGTGACATCGCGCCCTACGGCGGCGTCAAGGCCTCGGGCATCGGCCGCGAGGGCCCGCGCTTCGCGATCGAGGAGCTGACGGTGACGCGGATGACGGTCGTCCGGCCCTGACCGGCCGGCCCCCGCCACCGCCGGCCCGCCCCCGCCACCAGTGACACCCGGCGAGTGAGAGAGGCAGCGACACGATGGAGTACGCCAGTCTGTTCCGGCTCGACGGGCGCCGCGTCGCGGTCGTCGGCGGCGCGAGCGGCATCGGCCGCGAGGCGGTGCGCGCGCTGGCCGCGCAGGGCGCGCATGTCATCGTCGCCGACCGCGATGAGGCGGGCGCGGCGGAGACGGCACGGCAGGCCCCCGGTGCGACTCCCTACCCCCTCGACGTCCTGGACCCCGAGGCCGTACGGGACGCGGCCGCCGCGTGGGGCCCGCTGGACGGCCTCGTCGTCACCGTCGGCGTCAACGTCCGCAAGCGCGTCGCCGATTACAGCCTCCAGGAGTTCGACCGGGTCATCGGGCTCAACCTGCGGTCCTACCTCACGCTCATCCAGGCCGTCGCCCCCGGCATGGCCGCACGCGGGCGGGGGAGCGTCGTCGGATTCGCGTCCATGCGGGCCTTCCAGGTCGAACCGGGGCAGGGCGCCTACGCCGCGTCGAAGGCCGGGCTCATCCAGCTCCTGCGGACGGCCGCCGCCGAGTGGGGGCCGCGCGGGGTGCGGTTCAACGCCGTCGCGCCCGGCGTCGTCCGCACCCCGCTGACCGATCAGATCGCCGCCGACCCGGCCTGGTTCGCGGCGTACGCCGAGGCCTCCGCGCTGAAGCGGTGGGCACGGCCCGAGGAGATCGCGGGGGCCGTGGTCTACCTCGTATCCGACGCGGCTACCTTCGTCACCGGCAGCGTCCTGACCGTCGACGGCGGCTGGACAGCGGTCGACGGGCGGTACGACCCCTCGCTGTGACGCCCCCGCCCCACGCACCACCGCACGACCGAGAAGGAGCACGATGTCCCGCCCGGAGAACCCAGGCCCGCCCCCGGCGGACCCCCTCGACGGCCTGCCGAGCCTCCGCGGCGCCGCCCGCCCCTCCCTGTGGCTGCTGCTCGTGCCCGTCCTGCTCTACGGCGCCGCCCCGCTGGTCGCCAACCGCGTCGAGCCGCGCGTCCTCGGCGTCCCCTTCCTGCTCGCCTGGGTCATCGCCGCGACGGTCGTCAGCCCGCTCGCCATCTGGCTCGCGGCCCGCCTCGACCCGGCGTACCGGCTGAACGCGGTCGAGCCGATCCCCGCGGACGACCACGAAAGCGACCGCGCCCGGGGAGACGACCGATGAGCGGGTCCGCCGCGATCGCGACCACCGTCTTCGGGCTCGCCATGGTCGCCACCATCGCCATCGGCGTGCTGAGCGCCCGCGGCCGCTCCAAGGGCCTCACCGAGTGGTCCGTGTCCAGCCGCGGACTCGGCGTGCTGTTCATCTGGCTGCTGATGGCGGGCGAGACGTACACCAGCTTCTCCTTCCTGGGGACGGCCGGCTGGTCGTACTCCTTCGGCGCGCCGATCCTCTACCTCGTCGCTTATCTGACGGTCGGCTTCGCCGTCGCCTACGTCGTGGGCCCCGCCCTGTGGACGTACGCCTCCCGGCACGGCCTCATCTCGATCGCCGACATCGCCGAATTCCGCTTCCGGTCACGGCCGGTGGGCATCCTCGTGGCGGTCGTCGCGACGCTCTTCATCGTGCCCTACATCCAGGTGCAGATCCAGGGCATGGGCGTGGTCGTGAACGCCATGACGTACGGCGGCGTCGACCTGAAGGTGGCGGCCGTCATCTCCTTCGTCGTCGCCGAGGTGTTCATCCTCGTATCCGGGCTGCGCGGTTCGGCCTGGGTGAGCGCCTTCAAGGACGTCCTGGTGATCCTCGCCGTCGTCTTCCTCGCCGTCTACATCCCGACGCACTACCTCGGAGGCGTCGGCGACCTCATGCAGCGCATGGTGACCGAGAAGCCCGAGTGGCTGACCTTCCCCGGGCACGCGTCGGGCGGCCGGGACTCGGTGTGGTTCCTGAGCACTGTCGCCCTCAACGCCGTGACCATCACCATCTTCCCCACGACGGTCGCGGGCTATCTGAGCGCCAAGAGCCCCAACGCCCTGCGGCGCAACGCCCTGTTGCTGCCCTGGTACCAACTGCTGCTCTTCGTGCCGATGGTCGTCGGCGCCACCGCCCTCTTCGTGATGCCGACCCTCGGCAACCCCGACCTCGCCCTGTTCAGCCTCGTCACCGACTCGCTGCCCGCGCCCGTCGTCGCCGTCATCGGGGTCGCGGGCGCGCTGTCGGCC
Source organism: Streptomyces sp. NRRL S-920 (assembly GCF_000717945.1). NCBI lineage: Bacteria > Bacillati > Actinomycetota > Actinomycetes > Kitasatosporales > Streptomycetaceae > Streptomyces > Streptomyces sp. NRRL S-920. The sequence continues at coordinate 174,097 of NZ_JODF01000002.1, read as the reverse complement.
ATCGTGCCGATGAGCGTCTTCATGCTGTCCATCGGCACGCTCTGGGGGCGCACCATCCTGGGCGGCGGCAACGGCTCCGACCCGCGCCGCCCTCCCGCCGCCGACGGCCGCGCCGAGGCACGCGACAGCCACGCCAAGCGGCTCTCCCAGGCCGTGTGCGTCCTCGCCGGACTCGTGGCGCTCGCGGGCAGCCTCTTCTACCCGAACACCCTGGTGGAGCTGTCCGTCCTGTCGTACGAGGGTCTCGCGCAGCTGGTGCCCGTCGTGCTCCTCGCCCTGTTCTGGCGCCGGCTGACGGCGCGTGCGGCCGTCGCGGGGATGCTGGTGGGCCTCGCGGTGATGTTGGGGCTGTGGGGCACGGAGAACGATCCGTGGCACGGGATCAACGGCGGCATCATCGCGCTCGCCGCCAACCTCGTCGTGACGGTGGCCGTCACCCGGCTCGCCCCGGGCCCGGCCCCCGCGCGCCCATCGGCCGAGCACATCAAGGTGGAGGCAGGACGATGACCCATACCGATGCCGAGAGCGATACCGGTACCGAAGCGACGGAGTTCGAGGTCCCGGGGCTCGCCGAGCCGGTGGAGATCCTCATCGACCGGTGGGGCGTCCCGCACCTGTACGCCGCCTCGCCGGACGACCTGTTCCTCGCCCAGGGCTTCAACGCCGCCCGCGACCGGCTCTTCCAGCTGGACCTGTGGCGGCGGCGCGGACTCGGCCTGCTCGGCGAGGTACTGGGCGAGGCCTACACCGAACACGACCGCGCCGCCCGCCTCTTCCTCTACCGCGGCGACATGGCCGAGGAGTGGCGGGCCTACGGCGACGGCACCGAGCGCGTCACGACGGCGTTCGTGAACGGCATCAACGCCTACGTCGCGCTCTGCCGCCGCGAGCCCGCCCAAACCCCTCCGGAATTCGCCCTGCTGGGATACGAACCGGCCTACTGGGAGCCCTCCGACGTGGCCCGCGTCCGCAGCCACGGCCTCCAGTACAACCTCCACGACGAAGTCGCCCGCGCCCTCACCCTGCGCGACCACGGCCCCGAGGCCGAGGAGCTGCGCAGGCGCCGCGAACCTCAGCCGCACCGCCTGCGCGTCCCCGAAGGCCTCGACCTGTCCGTCATCCCCGACGACGTCCTGCGCGTGTACACCCTCGCGACCATCCCGCCCTGGGCCGCCGGCACAGCACCGCGCCAAGGCCTCGACGGCTCCAACAACTGGGTCATCGCCCCCGCCCGCACCGCCACCGGACGCCCCCTGCTCGCCAACGACCCGCACCGCGGCATCACCCTGCCCGCCCTGCGCTACCTCGCCCATCTGAGCGCTCCCGGCATCGACGTCATCGGGGCGGGGGAGCCCGCGCTGCCCGGCATCTCCATCGGCCACAACGGCCACCTCGCGTTCGGCCTGACCATCTTCCCGATCGACCAGGAGGACCTGTACGTCTACCGCACCAACCCCGCGAACCCGCACGAGTACTGGTACCAGGACCGGTGGGAGCCGATGACCCTGGTCACCGAGGAGATCCCGGTGCGCGGCGGCCAACCGGTCACCGCCGAGCTGTGGTTCACCCGGCACGGCCCGGTGATCCGCGAACGCCCCGAGCGCCACGCGGCGTTCGCGGTCCGCGCCGCCTGGCTCGGCCCCGGCATGGCCCCCTACCTCGGCAGCATGGAGTACCTGCGGGCACACGACCCCGACGCCTTCGTCACCGCGATGCGCAGCTGGGGCGCGCCCGGCGAGAACCAGGTCTACGCCGCCCCCGACGGCACGATCGGCTGGTGCCCCGCGGGCCGCGTCCCGGTGCGCCGCGGCTGGGACGGCACGCTCCCGGTGCCGGGGGACGGGCGCTACGAATGGGACGGCTTCCTCGACAGCGAGGAACTGCCCTCGGCGCGCGACCCCGAGCAGGGCTGGTTCGCCACGGCCAACCAGATGAACCTGCCGCCCGGCCGTCCCGCCGACGCCGCGACCATCACGTACGACTGGTACGCCCCGACGCGCCACGACCGGATCCGCGAGGAACTCGCCGCGCGCGACGACTGGACGGTACGGGACTGCGTACGCCTCCAGACGGACTACGCCAGTCTCCCCGCGCGCCGCGTCCAGGCACTGCTCACCGGCCTCAGCGCCCAGGACGCCACCGTGGCCGCCGCGCTGGACCTGCTCCGTCACTGGGACACCCGTCTGACGCCGGACTCCGCGGCGGCCGCGCTCTTCGAGGTCTGGTACCGGCGGCATCTGCGCCCCGCCCTGCTGAAGCGGGCGCTCGGCGCCGCGGGGGTCGGCCCCGACGCCCTGGCGCGGATCCTGCCCGTGGAGGACGCCGCCGCCGACCCCCGCGTCGACCTGCCCCTGCTGACCGCGGACCCGGACCCCGCTCTGCTGCGCGCCACCCTGGCCGCCGCGGTCGGTGAGGTCTCCGCGCTGCTCGGCCCGGACCCGGCCCACTGGGCCTGGGGCGCCCTCCTCCACGCCCACCCGCACCACCCCGTCGCCGCCCTGCTCGACGGCCGCCCCGCCCCGCCGTGGGCATCCGTCGGGCCGGCCCCGCGCGGCGGCAGCGGCGACACGGTAGGAGCCGCCGCCTACGGCCCGGGGTTCCGGCAGACGACGGGCGCCACCTTCCGCCTGGTCGTGGACGTCGGCGCCTGGGACAACTCGGTGGCGATGAACTCCCCGGGCCAGTCCGGCGACCCGCGCGACCCGCACTACGCCGACCTGTTCGACTCCTGGGCGGCCGACGGCTCCTTCCCGCTGCTCTACTCCCGGCAGGAGGTGGAGAAGCACACGGTCCGCACCCTCAGCCTGCGGCCCGCCGAAAGCTCACAGCCCGCCGAAGGCTCACAGCCCGGCCGAGGCCACCCGCGCGCTGATCTCCTCCCGTGACAGATACGCGTCCGTCATCTCGAAGTCCTTGAGCGTGGCGGGGCGTTGCGCCTGGAAGCCGGTGCGGACGTAGTCGTCGCCCGCGACCGCGTTGAGCCCCCAGTTGGCGGCCGTGCGGAAGCGGGCGGTCAGCGTGCGCAGCGCCCCCAAGTGATAGCCGCGCGCCACCACCTGGGCGGGCAGCCCGGTCAGCTGCACGCCCAGCGGCTTGGACACCGCCTGGATGCCGCCGAGGTCCACGACCAGGCCCATGTCCTTGTGCCGGTAGTCGGCGAGCGGGAAGCCGCGCAGCGCCGCGAGGACGTTCTTCGCGGCGGCCCAGCCCTGGCGCATGGCGTGCTGCGCGGTCGGCGGGCAGACGGCGTCGCCGCCCTTGGCGAGGTCCGGCACGGCCGCCGCGTCGCCGAGCGCGAACACGCCGTCCAGGCCCGGCACCGTCAGATCGGGGCGCACGACCAGGCGGCCCTTGTTGGTGTCGGCGCCGAGCGTGGCGATGAGCGGGCTGGGCGCGACGCCCGCGGTCCAGATCAGGGTGCGGCACGGCAGGACGCGGTCGTCGGTGAGCGTGACGGTGTCCTCGGTGGCCTTGGCCACGGACACCCCGAGAGAGACGTTCACGCCGCGGCGCTGCATGATCTCCATCGCCTTCTCGCCGAGCCGGTCGCCCAGCTCGGGCATCAGCTTCGGGGCGACGTCCACCACATGCCACTTGATCTGCGACACGTCCAGACCCGGATAGCGCTTGACGGCGGCGCACGTCAGCCGCTGGAGGTAGGCGGCCGTCTCCACGCCCGCGTAGCCGCCGCCGACCACGACGAACTGCAACCGCTGCTCGCGCTCCTCGCGGTGCGAGCTGGCCGCGGCCAGGTCCAGCTGGGAGATGACGTGGTCGCGGATCCAGGCGGCCTCGGCGAGCGTCTTGACGCCGACCGCGTACTTGTCGACGCCCGGGATGTCGAACTGCCGCGTCACACTGCCCGGCGTCAGGACCAGGTAGTCGTAACGCTCCACGACCTCCTCGCCGTTGATCTTCCGCACGATCACGGCCTTCGCCTTGGTGTCGACGCCGATGGCACCGCCCGGCACGATGGCCGTGCGGCGCAGCATCCGGCGCAGGGGCACCGCGACCGACTGCGGGGTGAGCACCCCGGAGGCGACGTGGGGCAGAAGCGGCAGATAGAGCTGATGGTCCATCGGACTGATCAGGCGCAGCTCCGCCTCGTGTGGCGCGAGTTTCCTCTCGAGCTTGTGCGCGCACTCCATGCCGGCGAAGCCGCCGCCGACGATGAGGATCCGGGGAGCTGCCATGTGATGTCACTCCAAGACTGTGGGAGATCGTCTTGCTGGACCTTCTCGGGACCGTACCTGTGGCCTTGTACCCCTGCATCCCGGATGGATGAATCGTGTGACGTGCTTCACAGCGCGCCGCGCCCTCGCGGCGCGGGGTCCGTCAGATACCCGGCCGGTAGCGGATGGGGTGGTCGTGCGGGACCTCGACGAGGACGATCCTGAGGCCGTCCGGGTCCTCGATCCACATCTCGACCAGGCCCCACGGCTCCTTGACCGGCGGCCGCACCACCGCCACCCCCCGCCCGGCCAGCTCCGCGTGCGCCGCGTGGACGTCCGGGACCTGGAGCCACAGCCGGATCTCTGGCGAGGGCGGGCTGTCGGAGCGCCCGGAGAGTTCGAGGAAGCCGCCGCCGAGGAAGTAGACCGTGCCGCGCTCGGGCCCCGTGCCGAACTCGCGGTAGACGGCGAGGCCCAGCGCCTCGCCGTAGAACGCGCGGGAACGCTCCGGGTCGGTGGGGTGGAGGAGGGTCCTGCTGCTCAGTACATGCACCATGCAGCCGCACCCTAGTGGCGGGTTAGGCTCGGCGGAGCAGCAAGCCGCGCCCAGATCGGAGAAAGAGACCGATGGACTCCGCCCCGCGTCCCCCCACCGGTGCACTCACCTTCCGCGACGCGGCGCCCCGTGACGTCGACGCGCTCGTCGCCCTCATCGAGTCGGCGTACCGCGGGGAGACGAGCCGCGCCGGGTGGACCTCCGAGGCGGACATCCTGGACGGGCAGCGCACCGACCCGCGGGGCGTCCTCGACGCCATCGAGTCGCCCGTCGGCCGTCTGCTCACCGCCGAACGGGACGGCGAGATAGTCTCCTGCTGCCGGCTCGAACACCGCGGCGACCACGGCTACTTCGGCATGTTCGCGGTGAGCGTGTCCCAGCAGGGCGCGGGCCTCGGCAGGCTGGTCCTCGCCGAGGCGGAACGCATCGCGCGCGACGAGTGGGACGCCCGTGAGATGCACATGACCGTCATCTCCGTACGCGATGACCTCATCGCCTGGTACGAGCGGCGCGGCTACCGCCGTACGGGCCGGATGAGCCCCTTCCCGTACGGCGACGAGCGCTTCGGCATCCCCCGCCGCCCCGACCTGGAGTTCGAACTCCTGGTCAAGGACCTCAGGCCGTGAAGCGGCCCGTCCGCTTGATCTCCGGATAGTCGGTGGTCGCGCCGTCCAGCTGGAGCGCGCGCACCAGACGCAGGTCGTCCTGCGTGTTCACCACCCAGCCGATGATCCGCAGGTCGGCCTTCCTCGCGTGCTCGACGATCTCCAGCGTCAGCCGGCGGATGTTGAGGACGAGCGTGGTGGCGCCGACGGCGGTGGCACGCTCCACGACGTCGGTGCCGTAGCGGCTGGCGACGAGCGCGGTGCGCACCCCGGGGACCAGGCGGGCGATCTCCGCGATCGCCTCGTCGTGGAAGGAGATCACCTCCACGCGCGAGACCAGGTCGCGGCGGTGCATGACCTCGGCCAGGGCGCGCGCGGCCGCGACGTCCTTGATCTCGGCCTGGAGCGGTGCCCGCACGGCGTCCAGGACCTCTTCGAACACGGGGACGCGCTCACCGCGGCCCGCGTCGAGTTCCCGGAGTTCGGCGAGGGTCTTCTCGGCGATCGGTCCCTTGCCGTCGGTCGTACGGGCCACATCGGCGTCGTGCATGACGACGAGGGCGCCGTCCTTGCTCAGATGCAGATCCAGCTCGATGAGATCGAGGCCCGCGGCTTGCGCGGCGATGAAGGAACGGAGGGTGTTCTCGGGCTCGACACCCATGACCCCGCGATGACCGATGGTGAGGAAGTTCAAGGTCCACTCGCTTCCGTCGACGGCGGCTCGGCGACCGCGGGGCGAGGACGGAGGAAGCCACGCGGCAATGTCGCAGCCTAACGGCCCGCCTCGGCGACGGAACCGGCCGGACGAGGGTGAACGGAGTCCTCCGCTCTCGTCCCCACGATGCCGAGGACCAGTCCGGTGACGAGCGCGGCGACAAGGACGGCACGGGTGCTCACGGGTGCGCTGCTCCCTACGGGCGGGGAAGGTGACCCCGCCCGTCCTACCGGCAGCGGGCCCACCGGGGCGAGCCGCTTCACCCGCAGGTGGGCGAGTCCTTCACGGGTTGACCGGGCGGCGCCGGGCCGCCGCCAGCGAGGCCGTCCGGGCCAGCTGGGTGATCTCGTCCTCCGGGTCGGCCGGGCTGTAGACCGCCAGCGCCCCGCGCCGCTTGTCGAGGAGCAGGGTGTCCGGCGCCGGCGCCCTCTCGCCGTCGTACGCCAGGTCGGCCACGGACTCCAGACCGCTGATCCGCAGCCGCTCGACGCGTTCGGCCCGGTAGACGTGGGAGCGCCGCAGCGCCCCGGCCAGCGCGGACAGGGCCAGCCGGGTGCGGGCCAGCGGCGCCTCGGCGTCGACCGTACGGACGTCCAGCAGCCCCTCGTCCAAGTGGGGCCGGTGCGAAGGGGCGAGGCCGTCGGGCAGATAGCGGCCGTTGCCCGCGAAGAGCAGCCACAGGACGCGGTCGTGGCCGTCGAGGCGGACCCGCAGCGGCGTCGCGTCGCGCAGCACGCCCAGCAACGACACCGTCGCGGCGGGCCACTTGCCGATGCGGCCCTCCAACCGCTCGCGCCTGCGCACCAGTTCCGGATAGAGCCCGATGCTGAAGGTGTTCACGAAGCCCGTGACGTCCGCGCCCGCCCCGTCGCGGACCCGCGCCAGGTCCACCCGCACGGCCTCGCCGCGCCGCACGGCGTGCGCGGTGTCCTCGAAGGTGGCCGTGCCCGCGTCCAGCGCGAAGTGGTTGAGGGTGCCGCCCGGGAAGACCGCCAGCGGAAGCCCGGCCGCGACGGCCCGGCGCGCGGCGGCGTTGACCGTGCCGTCGCCGCCGCACACCCCGAGCGCCCCGCCCGACTCGGCGGCCCGCGCGATCGCCTTGTCCAGGACCTTGCCCAGGTCGTCGCCCGGCCCGCACTCCAGGACCTCGGCCCCGGGCAGCAGCAGCTCCACATACCCCCGGGCCGGCGGACGCCCCGGAACCCCCTTGCCGGAACCGGAGTTGACGACCACCACCAGCCCCTCGCCGTCCGGCAGCGCGGGCGCCGGGACCCGGGTCCGCTCGATCCGCGCGGGCGCGGGACGGGGCGGCCACCAGTAGCAGGTGACCGCCGCGGCGGCCGCGCCCAGCGCGATTCCGGCGAGCACGTCACCGGGGTAGTGGACCCCCACGTACACCCGCGAGAAGGCCACGGCCGCGGCGACCGGCGCGACGACGGCGCCGTAGGGGGGCGACTCCAGGGCCACCCCCGTCGCGAACGCGGCCGCGGACGCCGCGTGCCCGGACGGGAACGACGACGTCCACGGCGTCTTCGCCAGCCGCCGTACCAGGGGCACCGCGTCGAGTACGGGACGGCTGCGGCGTACGGCGTACTTGGCGACCGCGTTGGTGGTCAGCGAGGCCAGCGCCAGGGCCCCCACACCACGGCGTGCGGCACGCCGGGCCGCGGGTCCGCCGGCGGCCGCGAGGAGCGCGGCCGCGCCGAACCACAGCCGTCCGTGGTTCGCCGCGGAGCTGAGCGGCGGCAGCACCTGCTCCGCGCCGGCCAGCCGCGCCGCCGCCACGCGTTCGAACCACCGCCGGTCGATCCTGCCGATGCGTCCCGTCATGGCCTCACTGCAACAGGGCCCGGGGCCCGCGGCCCGCGCTGCTCGCCCGAACGGGTCACGCGCGCGGCCCGCCCATCGGGGTGACCATGCCGACATCACCCGGCTCGGCCGTTGTGGCCTCGCGCGCGACAAGCGGGGTATACGGGGGGCATGAAAGATCTCTTGACGCACCGTGCCCAGCGCCTGCTCGGCGCCGACCACCGACTTCTGTTCTGCGGGATCGCCGCCGGGATGTGGATGTTCGGCGGGGTGCGGGGGCGGCGCGCGGCGGTGCGCGGCGTCACGTCCCTGGCCCTGGCATCGGCCACGGTCAACGCCCTCGGCAAGCACACGGTGGGCCAGTCGCGCCCGGCCAAGGGCGCGGCCCCCCTGCTGCGGCGCCTGCCCCGGCAGCCGCTCACCGGCCCCTACCCCTCCGGGCCCTCCGCCTCGGCGGCAGCCTTCGCGGCGGGCGCGGCGCTGGAGTCGCCGGGCTGGGGCGCGACCGTGGCCCCGGTCGCCGCGTCGCTCGCCTACGCCGAGGCCCGCGGCGGCATGCGCGGCCCCCGGGACGTCCTGGTCGGCGCGGCCCTCGGCGTCGGCGCCGCCTACGCGGTGCGCGGCATGGTGCCCACGCGCGCCCAGCTCCCGCCGCCCGCACGGCCGCGCGTCGACGCGCCCGCGCTGCCCGAGGGCGAGGGTCTGGTCGTGGTGGTCAATCCGTCCTCCGGGGCGCAGCCACAGCTCGCCGATCCCGTACGCCAGTTGAGGACCGCTCTGCCGCGCGCCGAGGTGGTGCTGTACGAGGAGGAGGCGGGCGCCCTGCCCAAGGTCCTGGAAGAAGCGGCGCGGGAGGCCGCCCGGCGCGGCGGCGTGCTCGGGGTGTGCGGCGGCGACGGCACGGTCAACGCGGCCGTGGCGCCCGCCCTGCGGTTCAAGGTGCCGCTGATGGTGCTGCCCGGCGGCACGTTCAACCACTTCGCCGCCGACCTCGGGGTCGACACGGTCGCGGACGCCTGCGCCGCCGTCGCCGAGGGCAGCGCGGTGCGCGCCGACGTGGGGCGCGTCAAGCCGCTGGCCGGTATCGGCCCCGCGGGCAGGACCCACGCCGAACCGTCCTACTTCCTCAACACCTTCAGCCTCGGCAGCTACCCCGACCTCGTCCGCAGCAGGGAGTACTGGTCCCCGAAGATCGGCGGTCCGCCCGCCACGCTGCTCGGCGTCGTCCAGATCCTGCGCACGGGCCGCCCGCTGCGGGCCGTGGTGAACGGCCGCCGCCGCTCCATATGGCTCCTCTTCGCGGGCAACGGCGCCTACCGCAGCGTGGGCATCGCCCCGGTGCGCCGCCACGACCTGGCCGACGGCCTGCTGGACGTCCGTATCGCGCACGGCGGACGCTTCGCGCGCAGCAGGCTGCTGGCCGCCGCGCTCGCGGGCCAGCTGACCCGGACCCGCGTCTACGCCGCCGCCAGGCCCCAGCGGCTCCTCGTCTCCGGCCTGCCCGAGGGCACGCAGATGGCGTTCGACGGCGAGGTGGCGGACGCCCCCACCGCGCTCCTGATCGACAAGCTGCCCGAGGCCCTGACGGTGTACCGCCCGACGGTCGACTGACCTCCCCGGTCAGGGGAAGGTGACGGCCGTGTCCAGGGGCGTCAGGACGATCCAGCGCAGCGCGGTGTCGTCGAAACGGCCGTAGGTCATCACGCGTACGTCGACCGGGTCGGGCGAGACCAGCGGGAAGTACATCGGGCGGGCCCGCGCGTCATCCGGGTCCGGGACGTCGGCCGCGCCGTCCCACAGCGCGGCGACCCCCGGCTCGCCGCGCACGGCCCGCACCACCTCGTCCAGGCGTTCGTTGTCCGGCCAGCGCTGCCAGGCCAGGCGCAGCCGGGCGAGCAGCGGACCGGCCCAGCGGGTCTCCCAGTCCCGCAGCTGATAGCGGGCCTGCGGCGAGAAGGCCCAGGTCATGACGTTCGCGTGCGGGCGGACCAGCCAGGGGCAGTGGCGCGCGGCCACGGCGTTGGCCGCGACCACGTCCCAGGCCTGGTCGCAGATCCAGCTCACGCGGCGCTGCTGGTGCAGCAGATCGAGCATCGCCTCGTCGGGACCGGCCCCGGCGGACCCCGTGCCGTCGGCCGGGCGGCGTGGCGGCCGGTGGCCCGTGCCGCGGTACAGGGCGTCCGCCCGCGCGGGGGAGAGGTCCAGGATCCGGGCCACCCCGGCGATCATCTCGAGCGCGTACCCGCGGTCCTCGCCGCGCTCCAGCGCGCGGTACCAGCGTTCGGACACGCCGAGGAGCAGGGCCATGTCGAGCTGCGTGAGATAGCTGCGGTGGCCGCGGAACGGGACGGGGTCCGGCAGCAGTCGCGGGTCCCGCGCCATCCGCCAGGCGCGCAGCATCCGCCCGAGGTCTTCGCGTCGCACGTCGGGCAAGGGTAAAGACCTCGCAAAGATGGGGCCGATGAGGGGGCTGTCGGACGGGCGGGCGCGCGTGGCCTGCGCCATCGCGCGCCCGGACCGAGGCAGGTTGACAGCGTCGCACAGAAAACCGAGGACCGGAACGCAAGAGTGCCGGTAGCGAAGCGTGCCGTTCTTCACGGCGGGAGGAGGTCCATGGTGGGCGCCGCGCCCCAAGGGCCGCACCAGCCGCACCGAGAGGCCGCACCCGCCCCACCGAAAGGCCACGCCCCCAAGGGCCGCACACCCTGCGCCACCGCACACCCGCCGCAGGCCCCGCACACGTACGGAGAGACTCACCGATGAGCTACTTCCTGCCGGAGACCCACCCCGTGCTGACCGCCGCCCGCGGTCTGGCCCTCGCCCACTCCGGGATGATCGAGGTGCACAGCTCCCCCCTGTACCTGCGGACGCGCGACCCGCACCCCGACCGCGTCGTCGCACTGGTCTCGGGCGGCGGCTCCGGCCACGAGCCCCTGCACACCGGGCTCCTGGGGCGCGGGGGACTGGACGCCGTCTGTCCCGGCGAGATCTTCGCCTCCCCGCACAACCGGCAGATCTACGAGGCGAGCGCGGCCGCGGCCAGGAGCGGCGGCGTCCTGCTCATCATCAAGAACTACACGGGCGACGTGATCAACTTCCAGATCGCGGCGGAGCGCCTGCGGCACGACGGGATCCCGGTCGCCACGGTGCTGGTCGACGACGATCTCGCGACCGACAGTGTGGACAGCGCGACCGGCCGCCGGGGCACCGCCGCCACGGTGGTCGTCGAGAAGCTGCTGGGCGCCGCCGCCGACCGGGGCGCCACCCTGGAGGAACTGGCCGATCTGGGACGGCGGATCGTGGCCGCGTCCCGCAGCATCGCCGTCGCCGCCCGCGCCCAGACCTCGCCCACCACCGCGGGACCGGCCTTCACCCTGGACGAGGGCACCCTCGACTACGGCGTCGGCATCCACGGCGAACGCGGCACCCGCACCATCGCCCGCCCCGGCATCGGCGACCTCGTCCGGCGGATGACCGACGACCTCCTCGACGCGCTCCCCGAGGGCCCCAGCGAGGTCCTCGCCCTCGTCAACGGCCTCGGCGCCACCACCGAGCTGGAGCTGAACGCCATCGGCGTCCTGCTCAACGACGAGCTGATCGCCCGCGGCCTCCGGCCGGTCCTCATCGTGCCCGGCACCTACACCGCCGCCCTGGACATGGCGGGCTTCTCCCTCACCCTGACGCGGCTCGACGAGGGCTGGGCCGAGCTGTGGACCGCCCCGACCCGCACCCCGCTCGTCCTGCCGCGCCCCACCCTCACCGCCGAAGGCCTGGAGCGGTCCCCGCAGGAACCCGCGGCCCCGGCGGCCTCGACGGGGGACACCGCCCCCGCATCGGCCCCGAGCGGCGACCGGGCCCTCCTCGACCGCTACGCCCAGACGGTCACGCAGGTCCGCGACAACCTGACCAAGCTCGATCAGCTCGTCGGCGACGGCGACTTCGGCGACAATCTCGCGGGCGGCGTACGACGGGCGGTGAAGCTGGCCGACGAGCGCGGCCTGGACGGCACGGCGGCCCTCGCCGAGGCCTTCCTCAACGACGTCGGCGGCACCAGCGGCCCGTTGTTCGGCCTCCTCTTCCAGCACCTGGCCTCCGCCTCGCCCGCGGACGGCCGGGCACCATCGGCAGCCGCGCTCGCGCAGGCCGCCGAGGCCGGGTTCGCCGCCATCCACCGGGTCGGCGGCGCGAGCCCCGGCGACTGCACGCTGGTCGACGCCCTCGCCCCCGCCGCGCAGTCGCTGGCCGCCTCCGCGCGGGACGAGGCCGCCGAGGCGCCCCTCACCGAAGCGGCCCAGGCCGCCATCCGCGGGGCGCTCGCCACCGCCTCCCTGCGGCCCCGCCGCGGCCGGGCCAGCTACGTGGGCGACCACGCCCTCGGCGTCCCGGACCCCGGCGCCCTCGCCGTGGCCCTCCTCTTCATGGCCCTGGCCGACATCCACGAGCCCACCACGGCCACGCGCCTGCCCGCTCCGGGATACATCACCGTGCCCTGACCCCGGCAGAGGCACCGACCTCCAGCCGCGGCCAGTGCGCGAGGTCCCGCAGCAACTGCCGGTCGTGCGTCGCGACGACGACCGCGGCGCTCGTGGCGCGGACCGCCTCGGTCAACTCCTCGACCAGCGCCGCCGACAGATGGTTGGTCGGCTCGTCGAGCAGCAGGAGACCGGGCCGGCCGGCCAGCGCGAGCGCCAGGTCGAGGCGCCGCCGCTGCCCCTGCGACAGGCGACCGACCGGCGTGCGCGCCGCGTCGGAGTCCAGCAGGCCGAGCGCCCCGAGCGGGACCGCGTCGGCGTCGCGGAGCACGCCGCGCGCCACCAGCCGCCCCACGTGACGGGCGTGCACCTCGCGGGCGGTGAGACCGGGGTCGTGCGCGGCGGTCTCCTGGGCCACCCGGACGATCCGCGCCCCGGGCGCCGCCCGGACGTGCCCGTCCGTGGGCCTGATCGCCCCGGCGAGGACCGCGAGCAGCGTGGACTTCCCGGCGCCGTTCGGCCCGGTGACGAGCAGCCGGTCACCGCCGTCGACGGCGAGGTCGACGGGCCCCGCGAGCCGCCCGCCGACCGCGACGCCGTACGCCCGCACCTGCGGGGCCCCGGGCCGGATCCCCGGATCCGGCCAGCACAGCGCGGGCGGCGGCTCCGGTACGTCGATCCGGTGCGCCTGAAGGGCGTCCTGCTGCCGCTTCAGGGCCTGTACGACGCCCGGCGCGCGGGACTGGCGCTGGTGCTTGCCGGTCCCCTTGTCGGGACGCCAGCCGGTGGAGAGCCGGTCGCGGGCCCTCGCCACGGAGTCCTTCAGCCGCCGGTGCTCGGCCTGCTGCTCCTCGTAATCCTGCTCCCAGCGTTCACGCTCGCGGCGCCGGGCGTCCTGCCAGGCGTCGTAGCCGCCCGCGTACAGGCGCGGCTTCCCGTCGCGGGCCGGATCCAGGTCGAGGAACCGGTCGGCGACATCGCGCAGCAACGCCCGGTCGTGGCTGACGACGGCGAGACCGCCGTCGTGCTCGCGCAGCCTGCGGGTCAGGAAGTCGAGGCCGTCGGCGTCGAGATGATTGGTCGGCTCGTCCAGGAGCAGGACGTCGTGGCGCGCGCCGAGCAGGCACGCGAGGCGGACCCGGTAGCGCTGCCCGACCGACAGCGTCGACAGCGGGCGCTCGCGGTCGGTGCAGGCGCCGAGGGCTTCCAGGGCGACATCGACGCGGCGTTCGGCGTCCCACGCGTCGAGCCGGGTGGCGGCGTCGAGCGCGAGGGCGTAGCGGTCGTCGGCGGTGGGCTCGCCCGCGGCCAGCGCGAGGGTCGCCTCGTCCAGCGCGGCGAGCGCCGTGCGCGAGGCGGCGAGCGCCTCGCAGGTCAGGGTTCCGACGGTCGCACCGTCCCGCGCGGACAGCTCCTGGCGGGCCAGGCCAATCGTGCCGGCCCGGTGCACGCTGCCCTCGTCGGGCGTGAGCACTCCGGCGAGGACGTGCAGCAACGTCGTCTTGCCGCGGCCGTTCTCGCCGACGACGGCGATCCGGGAGCGGGCGGAGACGGTGAGGGAGACGTCGTCCAGGACGCGCCGGGACCCGCGGCTGAGGGTGACGCCCTCGGCGCGGACGTGCGCGCTGCCGCCCGCCCGGACGGGCAGCGACAGGGACAGGGACATGGCTTCGGGGGTCGGGTCGAGGTTCAAGGGATGCTCCGCAGCTCGCAGGGGAGCCGGGCAGCAAGAAGCGGCCGCCCGGCAGAACCGGGACGGCGAGCGCGCGTTCAGCAGGGAAGGGGCGCCGCCGTCAGCGGGCGGAGCGGACCTTCTGCGACCAGATACCTCGTGCCATGACAGCCATATTAGCGACGGGTCCGCGGGCACGCCTCACAAAATGTCCTCGGCCCAGTCGAAGCGGCGCGGATCGCCCCGCCGGGGGCGGTACATCGCCCGGCCCCCGGCACCGAACCGCCCCAACTCGGTGGGCAGCACGACCCCCGTGTCCGACTCGGCCCGCCCCCAGTCCGCGCTCGTCCACGCGGTGACGTCCAGGAGCAGGCCGTCCAGCGGGCCGCCGACCAGCTCGGCGTAGCGCTGTCCCGGCCGCGGGCCCGGGCTGTCGTGATCCTGGCCGTAGACCCGGCCGCGCAGCAGCTGTTCGTCGTCGCTCTCCATACCGCCCAGGCTGCCAGCCGCCACTGACAACGGCACGACCCGTGCCGTACGAAGTGCTCAGTCCGGGCAGGCCTTCTTGTCGCCCTTGTCGCCCTTGTCGCCGTCCCTGAACGTCCGGTACAGCGGCAGAGTTTCCTTCGACGCCTTGCCGCTCTTGGCGGCCGGGTACTCGACGATCGGCACCGGCTTGCAGACCGCCCATTGGTCGTTCGCCCCCGGACCCTCGAAGCCGTAACTGCCCGCGGCGCCCCGCAGGCAGTTGCTGCACCCGTTCGCGGAGATGCTCGGCATGATCAGGGTGTTGTAGACGTCGTTCTTCGTCGGGATCAGCGGAGCGCTGTTCCCCTTCGGCTTCCCCGCACCTTCGTTGATCTCGCTGTACGTGCGGTCCACGGCGTCGGCGAGCAGCGTGAACGCGTCGTGGTACATCACCGCGTACCCGTCGTTGAGCGGCTTGGTCCCCAACTCGTGCTGCCTGTCCAGCTTGTCGAAGCGGTCGAGGAAGCGGCCGAGCGCCCGCGGCGGATCGTTCTTACCGTCCCACCAGGCCGGATCCACGGACGACGCGTCGACGATCGTGGCCCGCGCCTCATTGAGCCAGCGCGTGGTCTCGCCCGTGGTGAGGGTGGGTTCGAGTCCGATACCCACCTTGAGCAGGCGCAGGACCGAGCCGCGTCCGCAATCGCCCTCCTGCGCCAGGCGTTTGACGAAGGCCGGCAGGTCCTGGTCGCGTCCGGCGAAGAAGACGGTGTCGGACCGGGCGGTGCAGATCTTCTGCACGGCATCGGTGAACCGCTGGGGGATGCCCTTGTCGGCGCCGGATGAGCCGGTGAAGTTGGAGTTGTGGCCCTTGAAGTCGTACGCGTCGTCGAAGTGCTTCTCGAAGACCCGCCGCAGATTCCGCGAGTACACGTCCTCGCTGCGGTTGTCCCAGACCAGGAACCCCTTGCCCCGCTCGGGCCGCTTCTCGAGGTACTGCTTCAGGGCGCGGGCGAACTGGTCGTTGTTCGGGGACGTCTTGAAGAAGTGGCCGGCGTTCATGTCGGCCGCGGTGATGACGGGCCCGACGGTGGGGATGCCGTGTTTGCTGAGCGCGGCGATCGTCCGCCGTGTCTCCGGGGTGCTGCTGGGAATCCCCGTCACGCCGACCAGCGGGGCACTCTTGTCCTTGGCCAGCTCGCTGAGCCGCTCGACCACGGGCTCCCAGTGGTCGAGGTTGCGGCCGTCGGGTGCCAGGAGCAGCTGGTAGTGGGGCCCGCTACCGCTGTTGGCCTCCTGCTGAGCGGCCAGCGCCCCGGCCAGAGCGCGGCGGATCATGTCGGTGGTCATCGCGCTGGACTCGTCCGACGTGTACGGCATCATCAGCGCGATCCGCACGTACGGGATCTTGGCGCCGTTGTCCGCGGGCGACTCGGCGTCCCGCCTCACCTCGGCGTTCTCCTCGGCCACCGCCGCGATGAGGCTCTTGAGGCGCGGGTCGGCGTGGAAGGCGCTCTCGGTCACCCCGACGCAGTCCCCGCCCAGCTCGCGCAGGTCGTCACCGCACTTGCCGGGCCCGCGCGCGCCGAGGGTGACCACGACGACGGCGACCCCGGCCACCAGGGCCAGCCCCAGAACGGCGGCCCACTCGATCGGTCCCCACTCGCGGGGATGGCGACGGAACAGCATGCTTCCTCACTGTCCTGGTATGGGGAGGGGGCGCTTGTCCCGGGCGGCGGCGGGCCATCGGCGGGCCGCCTGGCCGAGCGTGACGCGCCAGGAAGGATGGCGCAGGGAGAGATAGGCCAGCTCCTGCTCGATGGCCGTACACGTGTCGGGATCCGGTTCCGTGTGCGGCTCGGACAGGTACCACAGGGCGTGCAGCAGGCGGTTGACGCACCGCTCGGTGTCGTCGAGATGGGCGTAGCGGCGGCCGTCGTGCGCACCGAGCGCGATCCGCAGACGGTCGTCCTCCCAGTCCCGCGCGGGCGGCGTGGGCGCGGTCGCGGCATGCCGCAGACAGCGCAGCCAGTGCCCCGCGCCCCGCTCGTCCCGCTCGGACTGGAACGACTCCGCCAGCGAGGCGACCACCGTCTCGACGCCGCCCGCGGCGAGCATGTGCCGCAGGGCGTCGGCCTCGCCCTCGTCGGCGCGCTGGGCGTGGTGGTCGTGCAGGAAGCGGTGGATCTCCTGCCAGCCCCGGCTGTCGTCGGGCCCCGGGGAGAGCCGACGGGCCTCGTGCACCAGGAGTTTCTGGAGCAGTGGATCCGTCACCAGCGGGCTCTCGGGCGGCGTCAGGCGCTGCCAGTGCTGCTGTTCGAGGTAGTCGGTGACCGCGTTCGCGGGCAGCTGCTCCGGGCCCTCGAGACGCAGCCGGGTCGCCAGCGCCTCGGCGGCCGTACTGTCCCTCGCCAGGGACAGGAGCGTCAGCCGGTCACGCTGGCGCCGGTCCGGGAGCAGCCGCTCCAGCAGCGCCTCGCCGACGGGGCGGCCGTCCTTCGCGGACAGTTCGAGGAGGTCCCGCGGCGCCACGGCCAGACCCGCGCGGGTCGCGGCGCGCACCGCGGAGCAGAGCATGGTCGTCGCCGCGGGATGGCCGCCGGTCAGCGTGTGCAGGGCGGAGGCGAGATAGGGGTGGAGGGGGGCGCCCGCCGAACCGGCTTCCAGAAGCGGCAGGACGTCGTCGCGGCTCAACGGCGTGAGGGGGACGGTGAGCAGGCCCGCGGACGGCGCGGTGCCGCGGCGCTCCCAGCCGGATGTGCGCACCAGATCGGCCAGTTGGCGCCGGACCGGGCCGGGGTCGTTGCCCGGCGGTTCGCCGAGCCGGGTGGCCACGACGACCAGTTCCTCGCGCTCCGGGGACTCGGGCGTCGCCCGGTGTTCGAGGAGCAGGTCGAGGAAGCGCCGCCCGGCGGGCAGATGTACGTCGTCGAGGAGCACCAGGGGCCACGGCTCGCGGTTCCAGCGCTGCAACCGGCCGTAGGAACCGGCGACATCGTGGCGGAAAGCGGCCACGAGCGTCCGCTCGACCGAGCGCCGGTAGTCCCCGCCCTGGTGGTACCAGTCGCCGAGCAGCTCCACGGGGTCGGCGTCCTCGGTGAGCTGGGGGAAGCGGCCGCGGTACCAGTCCCGCTCGGCGCCCGCGCGGTACCGGTGCGCGTACTCGCGGTGCAGCGCGCGGGAGATGCTCGCGGCTCCGCTGCCCGGCCCGCCGGGCGCCCGGGGGACGACCGGTTCGACCCGGGCCTCGACCGCGCCGGCCCACGCCTGGCGCAGCTCCTGTTCGGGCTCGTCGGCCAGGTGGCAGGCGATCAGCAGACGGGCCAGCCGCAGACAGGCCGCGTCCCGGTCGACGTCGTCCCCCGGGTCCCAGCTGGAGACGGCGAACAGGCCGGGCAGCAGGACGGGGAAGGGGCGCCGGTAGGAAGGCGCCAGCTGACGCGCCAGCTCCATGAGGACGCCGACCAGATCGGTGGCGACGTCACCATCGGCGTCGGACGCGGCCGGTGAGTACGCCGTGTAACCGGCAGGCGCGATCCGGACATGGGCGAGGGGGAGCCGGTCGCGGTAGTGCGCGGCCAGCTCCCGCAGCACCGCGCTGCGCCCCATGCCGTGCCGCCCCGTCACCAGGACGACGGGCAGGTCGTGCTGGAACTCGCGTGCGGTGCGCGCGCGTTCGTCGTACTTGAGGCCGGTCAGCCGCGGGACGAGCGCGCGCAGGAGAGGGTCCCTGCCGTACAGCGGCACGTCTTCCGCACTGTCCATCCGACTGGATCCCCCGTCTGAGTGGTACCGCTCCTTGTCAACCGTGCTTGGGGCCATAGAACTTACCGTCTGCGCACAGCCGGTGTCAGTCCGTCGATCACGGCCGCGGACAGAATCAAGGCCGCGGGCAGGTATCCGCGGGCAGATATCCGCGGGCGGAGATCAAGGCTGCGGGTAGACGGACAGCTCCACGTCGCCCGCGAGCGCCTCCGAACCGCGTACCGCACCGGGATACGCCAACCGCACCCGGCGCAGCCGGTGCAGCGAGCCGAGCGAGGCGAGGTCGACATCGGCCGCCTCCAGAAGCTGGATCTCCTCAAGGCCCGGCAGGCGCAGGGCGATCCGGCGCAGCGGCACGGCGGCGCCCGCCCCGGCGTGCACATTCAGCCGGGTGACATGGGGAAGCTGCGTACGCGGCGCGAACAGCAGCATGCTCAACTGCGCCGAGGTCAGCGTGAGCGTACGCAGTCCGGCCAGCTTGCCCAGTTCCGCTCCCCAGGAATCCGGCGTCAGCCGCTCGCTCGCCTCCTGGAGGTGCAGCTCGGCGAGGCGTTCGCAGGCCGCGATGTCCGTGAGGCGGGTGGCGGTCGGCGGCAGCGAGAGGACCTGGAGCCGCTCGGGGCAGGGCAGGTCGGTGAGGCCGCGCCAGGGAACGTCCGCGCCGATCAGGAGTGTGTCGAGCCGCGCGCAGCCGGCCAACTCGTGCAGCGGCTCGAAGCGGGGCAGGTCCCGCAGCGCGAGCCGCCGCAGCCGCGGGAGCCGGGTGAGCGGCAGCGGATCCTGGAGGTTGCGGCAGCCGCGCAGCCCGAGCGACTCCAGCTCGGTGTAGCCGGACAGCACCTCCAGGGAGTCCAGCGACAGGATGTCGCGCAGCCGAAGCTCCCGCAGATGGCGTGCGTCGAACGCCGAACGGACGTCGTCGGGCGTGAAGTCGCCCCGCAGGCTGACGCGCTGGTAGCCGGACATGGTGCGCAGCGCGTCCAGCTCGGCGCGCGAGCGCACGGTGACCAACTCCTCGGGCGCGATGTCCAGGAGCGGCCGGACGATCTCCTCCGCGTACACCTCGGGGTCGAAGCGGTCCCAGTGGTGCAGCAGCTGGGCGCGTACGGCGCTCTGGCCGGTGTGCAGGAACTGCCGCAGGCGCGGGATGGCGGCGTCCCCGCCGATCTGGCAGATCGCGTGGACGGTGGCCAGCTCCTCGTCGCCCGTCAAGGCGTCGGCGCCGGGCAGCAGGCCGAGCAGCAGCGGCCCCGTCCGCGCCAGGGACCTCGCCTCGCGCAGACTGCGCGGCGGCACCATGCGCGCCGCCTGGTCCTCGATGGCCTCGCGCACCGCCGGGGCGACGCTGGTGGCCTGCTCCAGGGAGGCCAGCGCGAGCAGCCGCAGCCGCGCCTGGACGGCGGGGTCCCTCTCGCGCTCGCCGCGCTCGCGCAGCCGGGTGAGCAGTTCGCCCCGCTCGTGATGGCGGGCCTGGGCGACGACCATCTGCACCACGTCCTCCCACTGCTCCAGGTGGGCGTTGTTCACCAGCATGCCCATGTCCCGCTCCTCGAGCACCGCCTGGGCGCCGAGGAAGTCCTGGAAGGTGCGGTGGATGAAGTCGACGGCGCCCTGGGCGGGCTCGCGCAGCAGTCCCGAGCGCTCCAGGAGGAGCTGGAGGACGTCCTCCGCCTCACCGATCTCCGCGAGGCGTTCCACCGACGGCATCAGACGGCGTACGACGTCGACGGCGTCCGCGCGGTCCAGCTGGGTCCGTTCGTTGCGGATCAGCCAGTACGCGAGGCGCCGCAGCGGCTCGGTGGCGGACCTCTGGTCGAGCTGCGGGGTGCCGTTGCCGCCGCCGTACACCTCGCGCTCCACGTCGCGCCGCTCCAGGAGCATGGCGAGCGCGGCCTCGTAGAGCGAGGCACGCCCGCGCGGCAGGAAACCGCGGCGCTCCCGGTGCAGGGCGCAGATCAGCCCGCACATCAGCGGATTGGTCGCGAGGCGGCTCAGCTCCGGCCTGCTGCGCAGCGCGAGCGTCAACGACTCGCCGAGCCGGGCGGGCGCCCCCGCCGCCGAGTGCCAGCGCTCGATGAACCGCCGCATGTCGGCGGGCCGCATCTCGCTGAGCGCGAACTCGTGGAAGCCCTCCTGGCCGAGCCAGCCCTGCTCCAGGGCGGAGGGACGCGAGGTGAGCAGCCACAGGTTGCCGGGGAAGACGGCGAGGAGCTTCTTGAGCCACGTCTTGACGCGGCCGCGCTCACCCTTCGGGATCTCGTCCGCCCCGTCGATCAGCATCACCGCGCGGCCGTTCTGCAACACGCGCGTGGCCCACCCCTCGGGCTCGGTGCCCAGCAGCGGGCAGTCGATCCAGCGCAGGAAGTCCTGGGGCATCGGCAGCTCGGCGCCCTTGCGGGCCAGGGCGCGCAGCGGCAGCACGAACGGCACACGGCCCAGGAGCTGGGAGAGCGAGCCGGGCACCCGGTCCTGCCGTGCCGTGGTCAGCGCCAGCCACTGCACGAGCGTCGTCTTGCCGGTGCCCGCCACGCCGCGCAGCAGGATCCGGTCGTGGGTGGCGAGGGTGGTCTCCACCGGCGCCGCCGCGCGCTCGGGCGACTCGCCGTCCGCCAGCGGGGCGGCCTCGGACGGGCCGCTGCGGTAGGGGGTGGCCTCCAGGCTCAAGTAGGCCGCCTCCAGCGGCCATTCCTGGCCCGCGGGCTCCCGCAGGTCGACGCCGTGGATGGTGAGCCTGCCGTGGCTCCGGACGACGTAGCGCGCGTACTCCTCCTCGAACCGGGCGTCCTGCGCGGAGATGTCGGGAAGGCGCTCCAGGATCCGGTCGAGCCGCTCGCTCTGCTCGCGGACCTCGCGGCTCTGCTCGATCTGCGTGCGCGCCGCGAACCCCGGCTGCTCGCTGAAGAACCGCACCACATGCACACAGGCCGTCTCCAGGAGCCGGTCGTGGAAGCGGGCGGCGTCGTCGCTGAGGAGCCTGCGGGTCTCGGGCCCCGCCCGCCTCGACAGTTCGGCGGCCAGCTGCTCGGGGCCCAGGGCGAACGCCTGTACGTCGTCCATGTCGAGGTCGCCGAGCGCGTGCAGGGTCCGGGTCAGCGCCAGCCCCACCGCGTCCTTCTCGTCGGCGCCGACCGGCGGGTCGTAGGGACCGGCGGCCCGCACCGCGCGCCGCACCAGCTCGCGGGCGATCCGGTGCAGATCGTCCTCGGTGAGGGTGCGGTGCTCGCGGGAGAAGGCCATGAGGCGCCGGACCGGGATCGGCCGGTCCGGGAACTGTGCGCCCGGCGCCTTGGCGGGAGGCAGCAGCAACCGCTTGAGCAGCGGCGCGATCACCGCCGACGCGATACGCAGCCCTACAGTGCCACCGTCCACGCACCCTCCCTCTGCCGAGCCGCCCCCGCGTGCGGGGTGGTGACCTGACAAGGGTAGCCGCGGGCCCGGCCCGAACCACCGAAAACACCTCTATGTCAGGGCAGTTGGGCACCGCTGTCTCCAGGAGCATCTCCAGGAGTGCCCGCTCCCCGCCGAGCGCCTCGGCGCCCGCGACGGTCGGCCGCCCGCATCGGATGCCCGGCGAGATGCGGGGCACACTCCCCCATGAGAGTGCCGATCACCGAGCGTCGCGGGCGTAGGGTGGCGCCGCGTAGAGATGGAGGCGCCGATGTCCACGCAGATCCGTCGTCTGACCATCACCGAGCTGGCGAGCTGTGACGCGTGCGCGGTGCTGCGTGTCACCGGTGAGCTGGATCAGAGCGGCGAGGCACACTTCCTGGGCACGCTCGGCGCGTACGTCGACTCGGGGCACCGGCACCTGGTCCTTGACGCCACCGCCCTGACGTTCTGCGACTCGCGCGGGCTCAACTGCCTGCTGGCCATGCGGTGGCTGCTGGACCGCCGCGAGGGCAGGCTCCTCCTGGCGGGGGCGGGCCGCCGGCTGACGGAGCTGCTGGCGCAGACCCGCAGCGACGAACTGCTCCCCAGCCACAGGACCGTCGCCCACGCCCTGGCCGAACTGCCGGAACCGCACCGCCCGGTCTGGCCGCCCACCCAGGACTGAACGAGACTGAACGGGGGCGCCCCAGGCCGCTCAGGGCTGAAAGGGGCAGGCCGCTCAGGACTTCACGATGCGACGGACGTTCTCGATGCTTCCGCACTCCGCCTCGAGCTGCTTGGCGCGCTCCTTGGTGAAGGCGGCGCCCAGCTCCTCGCGGCGCTCCATCGCGACGTTCTCGCGAGCGCCGTTGAGGATCGTCCGCTCCTCCTCGTCGGCGTGGTGGGTCACCGCCTCGACCAGCTCCTCCAGCTTCTCGTCCCAGTCGTCGGAGCCGACCTCGTGGACCTCCAGAAGAGCGAGGAGCGCCTTGTTGCCCTCCTCATGCTCCTCGACACCGTGTTCGACCTCGTCGTTCTCGATGTCCCGGTAGCGCTTGAGCGCGGGATAGACCTCGGCCTCCTCGGCGAGCGCGTGGGCGATGAGCAGATCCGCGAACTCCCGCAGGGCCGCGGCCCGCTCGCCCTCCACGCTGCGCATCTCGCGGAAGAGGTCCTCCATACGCCGGTGGTCGTCGAGGATCAGCTCGACGACGTCCTTCGCCGTGTCCTTGCTCGCCATGCCAGTGCTCCTTCTCGGCCGTTCAGTGGGGCTCCTGCGATGAGTACCCCCGTAACCGATAGGTAGCGCGCACCTTCACCCGACAGGTGTTCCGGCGTCCCGGCCGGCGCGTGTGTCACTCCTGCGGCCCACCACCCGCGGCCGGGACGGGAGCCGTACGGCCGGCCCTAGGATTCCCAGACGACCCGACTCGACCCGCCCCGACCCCAGGAGTGCGAAACCGTGTTCGACCCCGCCCCGCAGCACCCGTACCCCGACGCCCACGGCCCCGACGAGTCACCCGCACCGCACCCGCTGCTCACGCCGGTGCTCGGTCTCCTCGGCACCTGGCACGGCCGGGGCAGCGGCGGCTACCCGACGCTCGACGGGGACTTCGCCTACGCGCAGGAGGTCACCTTCAGCCACGACGGCCGTCCCTTCCTCCATTACGAGGCGCGAGCCTGGCTCCTCGACGCCGACGACCAACCCCTGCGCCCCTCGGCACGGGAGAGCGGCTGGTGGCGGCTCCAGCCCGACGGCCGGGTCGAGGCGTTGATCACCCAGCCCACCGGCATCGCGGAGATCGCGGTCGGCCACGCGGCCGGCGACACGGTGGACCTCGCCACGCACGAGGTGGCCCTGACGCCCACCGCCAAGAAGGTCGACGCCACCCGCCGCCGCTACACCCTGACCGACCCCGGCGCCCTCACCTTCACCCACGACCTCGCGGCCGTCGGCCAGACGCTCCGGCACCACCTCTCGGCGACCTTGCGGCGCAGGGGATAGCCGGACGCCGTCAGCCGGTGGGGGAGCGGAAGCGGACGGCCAGGGCGAGCGTGTCGTCCTCGTGGAGGACGTCGGTCAGCATGTCGCGCGCTATGGAGCCCGGGACGTCCTGCGTGGGCCGCGCGCGGTAACGGCGGGCGGTCGACACCAGGCGCTGCTCGCCCTCGCGCGGGTCCCTGCGGCTCTCCGTGAGGCCGTCGGTGTACAGGATCAGCAGGTCGTCGGGGCGGAGCGTGGTGGTGAGGATCCGCTCGCTGCCCGGCAGGGGGAAGCCGACGCCCCGGCCGCGGACTTCGAGGAAGTCGGCCTCCCCGTCGGCGCGCATCAGCAGGGCCGGGGGGTGGCTTCCGTTGGCCAGGGAGAGCCGCCCGCTCGCGGGGTCGAGGTGGGCGAGCAGCAGCGTGGCCATCACGTTCTGGTCGAAGGGGGCCAGGATGTCGTCCGTGCGCGCCACGATGCTCTCCAGCGGGTGGCCTTCGAGCGCGAGCGTGCGCACGGCGTGGGTGACGGTCAGCGCGGTGCGCGTGCTCGTGATGCCGTGGCCGAGGGCGTCGACGATGGTGATGTGCACCGTCCCGTCCGGGAGGGTGAACCAGTCGTACAGGTCGCCGCCGGTGGGGGTGTCGTCGCTCGCGGGAGCGTAGTGGACGGCGAGGTCGAGGCCGTCGACGTGCAGCGGACGCGGCCGCAGCGCGTCCTCCAGGGCGCGCAGGGTCCGCCCGTGCGCCTTGCGCAGCTCCTCGTCCCGCTCCTCCAGCTGTACGTAGAGGGCGAGCACCCCGCTGTTGGTCTCGGCCAGCTCGTGCTTGAGCTTGCGGTGCTCGTCGGCGAGGTGATCGGCGCGGGCGAGCGCCGCGCGCAGTTCCTCCTCCAGCAGCGCGAGGTCGGCGTCGCCGTTGCGGGAAGCGGCGGCGCCCACGGGAGCCGGGGCAGGCCGCGGCAGTACGGCGGTGACCGGCGCGGCCACCGGGGCCGTGACCTGGGGCAGGGGGACCCGCCACACCACCGTGCCGTCGGGGGATGCCTCGCCGGGCAGCGGAAGCTGATCGGTCATCACCTGGACGTCCTCACGGCGGGGCAGGCCCAGCGCGAGGGTCAGCCGGCCGGCTCCGTCGTCACCCGCGTCGTCGGTGGTGGTCAGCGTGACCGGCCGCCCGGCGTTCAGCGCGGTGGCGGCCGTCTCGCTGAGGGACAGCACGATGCGGGCCCTGTCCTCGGCGGGCAGCCGGTAGGCGAGGGCGATACCGCGAACGGTGCGGCGCAGGGCGGCGGGTGTGCGGAAGGTGGCGGTGGTCATCCGATTCCCAGAGGGCTGCCGAGAGCGAGGACGGTGGCGTCGTCGCGGTGACGCCTATGGGTGTGGGCCAGGGACGCCGCGAGCAGGGCCGGCGGCAGGCTCAGTCGGCCGGGGGGCGGATCCTGTGTCCACCGGTGGTCGATCCCGTCGCTGTACAGGACCACGGCCGTACGGTCGGGCAGGTCGAAAACCCGGCTCCGCGGCGTGGGCAGATTGAAGCCGACGATGCCCGCGTGCCCGGTGAGCTGCCGGTGGACGCCGTGGACGGACACGGCCGCCGCGCGGATATTGCCCACCCCGCAGTACTCGGCGCGACCGGAACCCACCCTGACCGCCGCCGCCGCGGCGCCGCGCGTGTGCCGCAGGGCGCTGTGCAGGGCGTTGAGCACCTCGGGCAGCGGGGCGTCCGCGCAGGACAGGAAGGTGCGCACGGCCCGCTGACTGGCCGCCGCCGCTTCGGGGCCGTGGCCGAGCCCGTCGATGACCAGGCCCGTCCAGTTCCCGTCGCCCTCGACGACCGCGTACCCGTCCCCGCAGATCTGCTCCCCGGCGGCCGGCAGGCACAGGGCGCCGATGTCGGCTCCCGGCCGCCGCCCCCGCGGGACCGCGAGCCGCGCGTGGGCGAGGGTGCCGCCACCGGCCGCGGAGCGCAGGGCGAAGTCCGTGGCGATGCGCCGCACCGCGCCCAGACCCGCGCCCATGGTCTTGGTGGTGCTGTAGCCGTCGGTGAGGCTGAGGCCGATGTCGGGGATGCCGGGGCCGTTGTCCACGGCGACGATGTCCAGCGCGGTGTCCAGCGGGGAGCGCCCGCTCAGGGGCGACGGCTGGAGGAAGAGCGCTCCGTTGCTGGCGTGCTTGCTGATGTTGCTGGCGAGTTCACTGGCCAGCACGGCCGCCTGGTCCGGCAGCGCTCCCGGCATACGGCAGGTGTGGGCGAGGGCGCGGGCGCGGTTCGCCGCGGTCTGCACGGCGCTGTGGTGATCGATGGGAACGTGCAGTGTGGTGGGGGTCACCAAGGCGTTCATGGCGCCCGCGCCGCCCATGGCGTTCGTCTCGTTCACCGCGGTCCGTTCCAGCGGACGGCGGTGACGGTCGTCCCCCGGCCCGGCGTGCTGGTCACCTCGAACTCGTCCATGAGGCGGCGCGCTCCACCGAGCCCGTGCCCGAGGCCGGCGCCGGTGGTGTAACCGTCGGTGAACGCCGCGTCGAGGTCGGCGATGCCCGGCCCGTCGTCGCTCACCGACAGCCGCAGCCCCTGACGGCCGCTCCGCTGGACGGATTCGATGACCAGCGTGCCGCCTCCGCCGTGCACGTAGGCGTTGCGGGCGAGTTCGCTGGCCGCGGTGACGATACGGGTCTGGTCCACCAGGCCGAAACCGGCGTGCAGGGTGGCTTCGCGCACGGCGTGCCGCGCGGAGAGGAGGTCCTCCTCGGCGCGGATCTCATGGGTCACTCGGGAATGGGTCACACGGGAACTGTCGGGCTCGGGACGGCGGTCCGCGGATGTGGGGGGCGGGATCGTGGGGATCTCGTCGAGGTCGCCGTAGAGGGTCAATTGATCCCCCTCCCGGTCGCCGGCGCCGGCGCCTTCTCCCAGCCCAGCGCCCGCATGCCCTGCTCCGCGTTCAACGTGGTCTCCACGCCGGACAGTTGCAGACCCAGTTCGACGAGGGTGATGGCCACGGCGGGACGCATACCCGCCACGACGACCCGGGCGCCCAACAGGCGCGCCGTCGTGGTCAGCTCCATCAGGGTGCGGGCGACGAAGGAGTCGATCAGCTCCAGGCGGGAGATGTCGATGAGCACCCCGTGGGCGCGGTCGTCGACGATGCGCTCGGTGAGTTCCTCGGTGAAGGCGATGACGCTCTTGTCGTCGAGTTCGTTGAGCAGTCCGGTGACGAGTACGTCGCCCAGACGCAGGATCGGCACTCCGCCGCGGGGGGCGCCCGTCATCGCGGGCCCACGGGGTCCGCCGAGCGCAGCGGCCGGTCGGTGAGGGTGATGGCCGCGGCCAGGGCGTCGGCGAGGGTCGCGCGGGTCAGGATGGCGGACAGGTCGATGCCGAGCTGGGCGATGATCTGGGCGATCGGCGGGCGGATGCCACTGATCACACAGTCGGTGCCCATGAGGCGTACGGCGTTGACCGTCTGCATGAGGTGGTGCGCGACGGCCGTGTCCACCGTGGGCACGCCGGTGATGTCGATGATCGCCACCTGCGCCTCGTCGCGCTCGATGGCCTGGAGCAGGTTCTCCATCACCACCTGGGTGCGGGTGGTGTCGAGCGTGCCGATCAGCGGGACGGCAAGGACCCGGTCCCACAGCCGGACCACCGGGGTGGAGATCTCCAGAAGCTGCCGGCTCTGTCGACGGATGATCTCCTCGCGGCCCTCCACGTAAGTGGCGAAGGACAGGGCGCCCGCGGTGTCGAGGAGGCGGTTGACGAACACGGCCGCGTGGTACAGGGCGTGGGTGTCGCGCGCCTGCTCCTGCACCGCTTCGAGCACCGCTTCCTTGAGGGCCAGGACGGCCAGCGAGGTCGCGGTGGGGGTGGCGCCGCCCCGCGCTCTGCGCAGCGAGAGGTCGGCGATCGCCTGGCGCAGTTCGGGGTGGGCGGTCGCCACCCGGTCGACCGGATGTCCGGTCTCCAGTCCCGCGCGCAGGGCGTCCACGAAGGCGTCCGCCTCCTCGCGAAGCTCGGCTTCGGTGAGGCCCGCTCCCAGAACGGATCGTTCCAGCTGGAGCTGCACCCAGCGGTCGGCCACTTTCTCCCCCTGCTCGCGCAGCGCCGCACTGACGCTGAGCCGGGCCTCGGGTTCACTGGCGTTCATTACATCCACCTTAGCAATTGTTGTCGCACGGCAAACGTTAGTCGAGGATGTCGATCATCGAAAGCCCGCCCTTCGGTGACCTGCCGTCAACTCGTCCGCCCGACCGGCACAACGAGGCGGAAGCGCACAGGGCACAGTCCCGGCGGACCGGCGTGCGGCGGGCGTGGAGCCGGGGCGCACGACGAGGTGAGGGCCCATGACGACGCGATCGCGTACGGCGCGGCGAGCGCCTCGGCCGGACGGGGATCAGGCGGTCTCCACCGCGTCACCGGCCGCGGGCGCGCTCCGCGGGGAGGTCTCCTCGACGGCCGAGCGGAACCCGCTCAGACCTTTTTCGAGTGCTGCCCGGTCTGCCGCGGTCATGCCGGAGATGACCTCGAACAGGGCACTTTCGCGGCGTGCGCGCAATTCTTTGAGGTAGCTTTCTCCCTGGCCCGACAGGCGCAGCTCAAGCTCGCGACGGCTGGCCGAACTGAGAGAGCGCTCGATGAAGCCCAACGCGTGAAGGCGGTCGCACATACGGCTCACCGACGAGGGGGCGGACCCGAGCACCTCACCGAGTGTGCGGAGGTTGATCCCCCGGGCGCCGTCCAGGATGTACAGCACGCGCAGTTGTGACGAGGACACCGGGGCGGTCGTCGTGATGTCGCGGCCCTTGTTCCACAGCACTTCGAGCAGTTCGATGACATCCCGGACCGCGTGTGCGGCGGCGTCTTGATCGCTGCTGCCGGCGAGGTCGGGATTCATGCCCTCAACTGTGACACTTCGCAATGGCCTTGTCAGTCGCTGAGACATGCGGGGCCGTTCGCTCCTTCTTGCCATGTCATTCCAGATAGGCGGTAACCCGCAGGTGGACAGATTCAGGGCGGTGGAACGCGCGCTGCGCACAGCCGCGCCGCACGCGCTCCTCGAAGCGGTACGGGACGCACTCACCGCCCATTACGGCGCGGTGTCCGTCGACCTCCTGGTGGCGGATTACGCGACGACCATACTCCAGCCCGTCGACGCGCTCCCTTACACATCCGAGCCCATCTCGGTCCACACCAGTGCCCCGGGCCGGGCTTTCGGAGCCCAGGAACCCCACGTCGAGCGGGCCGGCGCGGCCGGTCCCGTGACCGTGCACCTGCCCGTCAGCGTGCGCGGCGACCGCATCGGCATCCTCACCGTCCGGCTCCCGGCGGACGCCCATGACAGCGTCACCGAGGGGGAGCTGGAGGAAGTCGCGGAGGTCCTCGGCCACGAGATCGTCGTCGCGGAGCGGGACACCGACCTCTACCTCCAGGCCCGCCGCGCCGACCGGCTCACCCTGGCCGCCGAGATGCAGTGGCAGCTGCTGCCCGGCCGCTCCTGCTCCCGACCCGAGTACGAGCTGGGGGCGCAGCTCGAACCCGCGTACGCGATCTACGGCGACAACTTCGACTGGTCGGCCTCGGCCGACCACCTGACGCTCACCGTCACCAACGGCATGGGGGAGGGGATCGAGGCCGCCCTCCTGACCAA
Source organism: Streptomyces sp. NRRL S-920 (assembly GCF_000717945.1). Taxonomy (NCBI): domain Bacteria; kingdom Bacillati; phylum Actinomycetota; class Actinomycetes; order Kitasatosporales; family Streptomycetaceae; genus Streptomyces; species Streptomyces sp. NRRL S-920. The sequence continues at coordinate 144,864 of NZ_JODF01000002.1, read as the reverse complement.
CCTCGCGATCAACGCGCTGCGCAACGCCCGCCGGGCCGGCCTGTCGCTGCCCGACCAGGCGTGCCTCGCGGACCAGGCGGTCTACGGCCACTACCGCGGCGACGTCCACCTGTCCATGCTGCTGCTCCGGTTCGACCTGGAGACGGGGGAGGCGGAGGTCATCGACGCCGGTTCCCCCAAGATGTGGCGCATACGGCAGGGCAAGGCGGAGGCGGTCGAACTCGAGGCGCAGCTCCCGCTCGGCATGTTCGAGGACACCCTGTACGCCACCCAGCGCTTCCACGTGGAGCCCGGGGACCGGCTGCTGTTCGTCAGCGACGGCGTCTACAACGTGGCCTCGCCCGCGGGTGAGCGCTACAGCGAACGAGCGCTCACCCGCGCCATGGCCAGTACGCGCCTGCTGCCGCCCTCGCAGGTGCCGCGGGCCATGCTCCACGAGCTGGCGGGTCATCGGGGTCCCACCGACGCGGAGGACGACGCCATGATCGTCTGTCTCGACTGGCACGGCAGGAGCTGATCTCCGGGGCCCGGCCTCAGCCGGCGGCCGGGAGCATTCCCTTGCGCAGGCTCGCCAGGGTGCGCGAGAGCAGACGGGAGACCTGCATCTGGGACACCCCGAGGCGTTCGCCGATCTGCGACTGGGTCAGCTCCTCCACGAAGCGCAGATGCAGCAGCTCCCGGTCGCGCTCGGGGAGTTCGGCGACCAGGGGGGCCAGCGCGTGGAAGTCCTCCACCAGCTCCAGGGAGGGGTCCTCCTCGCCGATGAAGTCGGCCAGGGGCGTCTCGTCGTTGCCGTCGCCGTGCAGGACGGCGTCCAGGGACGCGGAGTTGTAGCCGTTGGAGGCGAGGCGGGCCTCGATGACCTCCTCCGGCGTCAGGTTCATCAGCGTGGCCAGCTCGTCCACGGTGGGGGAGCGCCCCAGGCGGCTGCTCAGCTCCTCGGTGGCCTTGGCCAGCTCCACCCGGGCCTCCTGAAGACGGCGCGGGACGTGCACCGCCCAGGACGTGTCACGGAAGAAACGCTTGATCTCTCCAACGATATAAGGGACCGCGAAAGTGGCGAACTGCACCTCGCGGGTCAGCTCGAACCGGTCGATGGCCTTGATCAGGCCGATCATGCCGACCTGGACGATGTCTTCCATCTCGTCGCCGCGGTTACGGAAACGCCCGGCCGCGTACCGGACCAGCGACATGTTCAATTCGATCAGGGTATTGCGTACGTACTGGTATTGGGCCGTGCCCTCTTCGAGCACCGCGAGCTGATCGAAGAACAACTGGGACAAGGCACGGGAGTCCTTCGGCGTCACCGCCTGCGGATCCACCACCTCCGGCAGCTCCGTGATGCCGGTGTCCATCTGCGTTCTGGTGGCCATCGTCATGTCTACCTCCCTGTCCGCCAGCCCCCCTCGTCCCCTGTGGGCTGGTGAGGCAGCGACTACCCGCCTCCTCGCGCTTCATGTCCCCATCAACACGAGGAGGTTGCGTGACGCCCACCACACACTTGATCTTCGTGGACCTCGTGACGCCGCGTCAGGGCGGGGTGGCGGGCCGTGCCGGCCGCGGCGGTGGGCGTTAAGAAGTCGGCTTCGGGGGCAAGAGACCCATTCGTACAGTCCACCCCTGATCGAGGAGGGGCGTATGAGGACGGACCATTCGCGGTACGGCAGCAAAGTCCTGGATCGAACGGTCTTCGACAAGCGGCCGGAAGTCGTAGCGCAGGCACGGGATTTCGCCCGCGCCTTCATGAGCGGGCTCAGTCCGGCCATGGACGAACAGGCGGCGGCGAGCGTCGAGCTGACCGTGTCGGAGCTGGTCACCAATTCCATACGGCACGCACGCGGCGACGCCTGCTCGCTGCGTCTGGTGGCGCATCGTGACGCCCTCACGGTCGCCGTCACCGACGCCGACCCCCGGCCGCCGCGCGAGCGGACGCCGGATCTCGCGGGAGGGACCGGCGGCTTCGGCTGGCCGATGGTGCGGAGCCTGGCCCTGGCGGTCGAGGTGAGCACGGGCCCGCAGGGCAAGACCGTACGGGCGGACCTGCCCCGCCGCTGAAGCGAGCGCCTCACTCCTGGGGGACGGGAAAAAGCGCGGCGAAGGAGGGGGTGGCGCAGGATAATTTCCGGAGGTGCCCCTTGTCCCGGAGAACCTTGCACACATACGGTGTCCATACGCGAGGTTCTCCCGTGGAAGGTGGGACATGACGGAAATTCTTGTGCAGGCGGGTACGGAGGGCGCGGTTCCTCCCGCTGAAGTGCGGGTGGTGGACCACCCGGCGTGGCCGGTGCTCAAGGAGGCCGTGGAGGAGATCAGGCCCTGGCAGTCCGCGGACGGCTCCATCGACTTCGCGGCGGAGGGCGCCCCGGCGAAGGCCGCCGCCGAGCTGGCCGTGGACCGCGTGGTCGCCTCGGTCGAGCAGCTCAGCCCGCTGCTGCCGCACGACGCCGCCTACCACCGCGCGCTCGTCGCGGACTTGCGCCGCTGGGCGGAGGACGGCTTCACGGTGCCGGACTTCCTGGACTCGCTGCTCGCCTTCCAGCCCGCGGCCGACCGCCGGGACGGCCTCCAGCACCTGGTCGTCTTCCCGATGTACACGCAGAACGGCAACCCCGACCGCAACCTCGAAGCGGTCGTGCTGCGCATGGTCTGGCCCGAGTGGCTGGCCGAGCTGGAGCGCACGCGCTACGACAACCCCTTGTTCTGCGGCATCACCTTCGAGGACTTCACCGCCGGGTACGACACCAACTCGGCCGTCCTCTTCCCCGAGACGATCGCGGTGCGCGAGGCCCCCGAGCGCTTCTCCTGGGGCGGCATCTTCTGCGACCGCGAGGCGGCCCGCTTCCGCCGGGTCACCGAGGCCGCCGTGGACATCCTGGGGCTCGAACTGCCCGACGACATCCGTGAGATGGTCGGCGACCAGGACCGCTGCCAGCAGGCCTTCGTGCTCTGGGACATGGTCCACGACCGCACCCACAGCCACGGCGACCTGCCCTTCGACCCGTTCATGATCAAGCAGCGCCAGCCGTTCTGGATGTACGGCCTGGAGGAGCTGCGCTGCGACCTCACCGCCTTCAAGGAGGCCGTGAAGCTGGAGGCCGAGGGCAACCGGCACGGCCGGGACGTGCAGTACGCGGTCCTCTTCGACCGCATGTTCCGCTTCCCCGTCACCGGGGACCGGACGCGCAACTACGACGGGCTCGGCGGCCAGCTCCTCTTCGCCTACCTCCACAAGCACGGTGTGGTCCGCTGGACCGACAACCGGCTGCGGATCGACTGGGAGCGCGCGCCGCGGGTCACCAACCAGCTGTGCGGCGAGATCGAGGAGCTGTACCGCGCGGGCATCGACCGCCCGAAGCTGGTCCACTGGTTCGCCGCCTACGACCTGGTGTCCACCTACCTCGCCCCGCACCCCGGATCGCGCTGGGCCAAGGGCCCGGACGCCCTGGACACCTCGCTGCCGCCGCGCAAGCTCGTCGACGACGTGCTTCCGGACGAGTTTCCGCTCAGCATGTTCTATGAGGCGCTCTCCAAGAAGCTGAAGCACGTGATCGCCTCCACCAAGGGGATCACCGCCTCGGGCGCCGAGAGGGTCGCCGCGTGAGCGGCCGCCAGGAGGAGGCGAGGACCATGTCCGTACTCGATGGAGCCGTGATCGCGGTGGCCGGCGCCGCCGGGGCCGCCGGGCGCGCCACACTGCTGAGGCTGGCCGAGGCAGGGGCCACGGTCGTGGCGTCGGACGCCGATCCGGCGCGCCTCGCCGAGGCCGTGGACGCCGCGCGATACGCGCACGGCGGGGCCACCGTCATCGGTGACACGGTCGATCTCCTGGACCTGGACGCCGCCCGCGAGTGGGCGACGCGCACGGAGAAGGAGTTCGGGCGGATCGACGGTCTCGTCCACCTCGTCGGCGGCTGGCGCGGCAGCAAGAGCTTCGCCGAGACCGACCTCGCCGACTGGGACTTCCTGGAGAAGCTCCTGATCCGCACCGTGCAGCACACCACCCTCGCCTTCGAGGACGGTCTGCGGCGCAGCGACCGCGGCCGTTACCTGCTGGTCAGCGCGGCGGGCGCGTCCAAGCCGACCGCGGGCAACGCGGCGTACGCGGCCTCCAAGGCGGCGGCCGAGGCCTGGACGCTCGCTCTCGCGGACGCCTTCCGCAAGGCGGGGGGCGAGGAGGGGCCGCGCGCGGCGGCTGCCATCCTGGTGGTCAAGGCGCTGGTGCACGACGCGATGCGCGCGGAGCGTCCCAACGCGAAGTTCGCGGGTTTCACGGACGTCACGGAGCTGGCCGAGGCCATCGCCGGCGTCTGGGAGCGGCCCGCCGGGGAAGTGAACGGAAACCGCCTGTGGCTGACCGAGAAGCCGTGACCGCTGCCGCCAGAGAAGCCGTGAACCCTCCGAAGACCGACGCCCGGCGCCGTCACGACCCGGACGTGCGGGGCTTCGCGAGCGACAACTACGCGGGCGCGCACCCCGAGGTCATGGCCGCCCTGGCCCTGGCCAACGGCGGCCACCAGATCGCGTACGGCGAGGACGACTACACAGCCGGCCTCCAGCAGGTGATCCGGGGCCACTTCGGCCCCACCGCCGAGGCGTTCCCGGTGTTCAACGGCACGGGCGCCAACGTCGTCGCGCTCCAGGCGGTCACCGACCGCTGGGGCGCGGTGATCTGCGCCGAGTCCGCGCACATCAACGTCGACGAGGGCGGCGCCCCCGAGCGCATGGCCGGCATCAAGCTGCTCACGGTGCCGACGCCGGACGGCAAGCTCACCCCCGAGCTGATCGACAAGCAGGCGTTCGGCTGGGAGGACGAGCACCGGGCGATGCCGCAGGTCGTCTCGCTCGCGCAGAACACCGAGCTGGGCACGCTGTACACGCCCGACGAGATCCGCGCGATCTGCGACCACGCGCACCGGCTCGGCATGAAGGTGCACCTCGACGGCTCGCGGATAGCCAACGCGGCGGCCGCGCTGGACGTGCCGATGCGCACGTTCACGAACGCGGTCGGCATCGACATCCTCTCGCTCGGCGGCACCAAGAACGGCGCGCTGTTCGGCGAGGCCGTCGTGGTGATCAACCAGGACGCCGTGCGCCACATGAAGCACCTGCGCAAGATGTCGATGCAGCTCGCCTCGAAGATGCGTTTCGTGTCCGTGCAGCTGGAGGCCCTGCTCGCCAAGGACCTGTGGCTGCGCAACGCCCGGCACGCGAACGAGATGGCCCAGCGCCTCGCGGACGGTGTCCGCTCGGTGCCCGGCGTGGAGATCCTCTACCCGGTGCAGGCCAACGCCGTCTTCGCGCGCCTGCCGCACGACGTGAGCGAGCGGCTTCAGAAGCGGTACCGCTTCTACTTCTGGGACGAGGCGGCGGGCGTCGTGCGCTGGATGTGCGCGTTCGACACTCGTGCGGAGGACGTCGACGGGTTCCTCGCGGCGCTCAAGGAGGAGATGGCGCGCTGACCGCGCCCCTCACTCTCCTTGTCTGATCGCCCCTCTGGCTGCATGAATATGCGGCGGACCGTAAAGTCATTGACTTGCGGTCCGTCGCATTTCTATGCTCCCGTGACATGCAGCTGATCCAGGAAACCCCTGACCTGTCCGCCTACTTGGCCGCCGACGAGGTCATCGACCACCGGCACCCCCTCGTGCGCGAGACGGCCGCACGCCTGGCCGCGCAGTCCGCCGATTCATACGTATACGCGCAGGCCGCCTACGAGTTCGTGCGGGACGCCATCCCGCACTCCGCCGACAGCGGCGATATGCGCGTCACGTGGCGTGCCTCGGACGTCCTGGAGCAGGGCACCGGCATCTGTCACGCGAAGGCCCACGCGCTGGCCGCGCTGCTGCGCGCCGAGGACGTCCCGACCGCACTCTGCTATCAGCGGCTGACCCATGGCGCCGGAAGCGGCCACTGCGTCCATGGCCTCGTCGCCGTGCGCTTTTGCGGGAAGTGGCACCGGCAGGACTGTCGCGGCAACAAACCGGGCGTCGACGCCCAGTTCTCCCTGGCGGGGGAGCGGCTGGCCTTCTTGCCCGATGCCGAGTCCAATGGGATGGACTATCCAGTACTCTATGCTGCACCGCACCCGGTGGTCCTGAGCGCCATGAAAAGCGCCCCGGATCGGCCGCACCTGTGGGAGAACCTCCCCGACGCGCTCTGACGAGCCCCGACCAAGCAAGGGCCCCCATGACAGTCCCGCCGCACGCGCCCCTGACGCTCACCGTCTCCGACGAGGTGCGCGCCCTCGCGCCCGGCTTCACCCACGTCGCCATCGAGGCCCGCGGCCTCGTCAACGGACCCAGTACCGACGACAGCTCGGCCCTGCTCGACGAGGCGGCGCGGCGTCTGGCCGTACGACTCGACGGCCGCGCCCCGCACGAGGACCCGCACATGGCCGCCTGGCGCGCCGCCTACACGGCCTTCGGCGCGAAGCCCTCGCGCACCCGCAACTCCGCCGAGGCGCTGGCCAAGCGGGCGCTCGCCGACGGCGGGCTGCCCAGGATCAACACCCTCGTCGACCTCTACAACGCGATCAGCGTGGCCCACCTGATCCCGGTCGGCGGCGAGGACCTGGACCTGATCAAGGGCGGTATGCGCCTGGTGCGGGCCACCGGCACCGAGGACTTCGTGACCGCCGCGGCGGGGGAGCCGGTCGTCGAGCACCCCGACGCCGGTGAGGTCGTCTGGTGCGACGACGAGGGCGTCACCTGCCGGCGCTGGAACTGGCGCCAGGGGCCGCGCACCCGCCTCACCGAGGAGTCGGTGAACGCGATCTTCCTGCTGGAGGGCATGGGGCCGGACGCCGGTCTCGTATCCGCGGGCGCCGAACTCGCCGAACTCCTGGAGAAGTACAGCCCCGGCGCGCACGTCACCGTCCACGCGCCGCGGTAGGGCGAGGGCCGGTCAGCCGGCCTCGGCGGCCTTCACCTCGGCCGGGGTCGGCGCCGTCCCGCCGAGGTGGGCCGGCATCCACCAGGTGTCGTCAGGGCCCTTGGGGCGCACCGGGTAGGCGCGCTGAGCGGCCTCCAGCAGCTCCTGGCAGCGCTCCCGGACCCGCCGGGTGATCGCGCCCGCGTACTGGTCCTTGGGCGCCTCGACCGGCTCGCCGACACGGATCGTGATGGGCAGGTGGCTGCGTCTGAAGTTGCGCGGGTGACCCTTGGTCCACAGCCGCTGCGTGCCCCACAGGGCCATCGGGATGATCGGCACCCCGGCCTCCTGGGCCAGGCGCGCGGCGCCCGACTTGAAGGTCTTGAGCGTGAAGGACTGCGAAATCGTCGCCTCGGGGAAGACGCCGATGATCTCCCCGGAGCGCAGCGACTCCAGCGCGTGCGCGTATGCCGTCTCACCCTGCTTGCGGTCCACGGGGATGTGCTTCATCCCCCGCATCAGCGGCCCGGAGATCTTGTGCCGGAAGACCGACTCCTTGGCCATGAAGCGCACGAGGCGCTTCTGCGGCAGCGCTGCGAGCCCGTCGAAGATGAAGTCGAGGTAGCTGATGTGGTTGCTGACGAGGACCGCGCCGCCGGACCGTGGGATGTTCTCCGAGCCTTTGCAGTCGATCTTCAGGTCCCATGCCTTGAACAGCGTTTTCGCGGCACCGATGACCGGACGGTAGACAAGCTCTGCCATGGGTGGGGAGGGCCCTTCGTTTCTGCCTGGGGAGGGGGCTCCGGGCGGGAGGTTACGCAGCCGTAGGTTTTTCGGCGTTGCGCAGATCGTGCCCCAAGAACGGACGAGTGACCAGCCTTGGTGCCCTCAATCCGGGAGATTCTCGTCACGTCGGAATCTTTCGCGGGTACGCGAGCGCTGAACCGGGGAGGCGACCACAACAAGAACGAGGGGCGGGAGGCGTACGTGGCAGGACGCGACACCGGGCGAAGGCTCGGCGCGACGGACATCGGACAGGGGCTGGGGGAGCGGGCGACGCTCGTACAGTTCTCCAGCGCCTTCTGCCAGCCCTGCCGCGCGACCCGCAGAGTCCTCGCGGAGGTGGCCTCGATGGTCCCCGGCGTGGCCCATGTGGAGATCGACGCGGAGGACCGCCTGGAGCTGGTCCGGGAGCTGCGCGTCCTCAAGACGCCGACGGTGCTCGTCCTGGACGCGCACGGCCGCGTGGTGCGCCGCGCCGCCGGACAACCCCGCAAGGCCGATGTGATCGCCGCGCTGGGGGAGGCCGTATGACCGTCCGTTCCCCGGCCGGGTGCCCGCCAGTGACGTGCCTTTCATATGCGGTGACGGACTTGACTGCACACCGCACCTGTCGCGAGCCTGCTGCCATGCCCCGGGACCTCCTGCTGTACGAGCGTGTCCACCTGGACCTCGCCCGCCACGCCAGTGCGCGCTGTCCGCAGCGCTGAGCACCGACGTCTTCGCTCGCACCTCCGGCAGAAGGACCACTCGATGACGGCATCGCCCGCCCTCGGCACCCACACGACCGCCACCCCCGATCTGCTGCGCTCGGTCTTCCGCCGACACGCCGCCGGGGTCGCCGTGATCACCGCGGCGCACGGCTCCCGCCCCGTCGGCTTCACCGCCACCTCGCTCACCTCGGTCTCGGCCGAGCCCCCGATGATCTCGTTCGGTATCGGCACCGGCGCCTCCAGCTGGCCCGCGGTCTCCGAGGCGGAACACGTCGGCGTCCACATACTCGGCGAGCACCAGCGGGACCTCGCCGCCACCTTCGCGCGCAGCGGCGCGGACCGCTTCGCCGCGCCCACCAGCTGGCGCGAGGGGCCCGAGGGGGTGCCCGTGCTCGACGGCGCGCTGGCCTGGCTGGTCTGCCGGGTCGTGGCGCGCGTGCCCGCGGGCGATCACCGCCTGGTGCTCGCGGAGGTGGTCACCGGCGATCCCGCGGGCGAGGGCCGCCCGCTCCTGTATCACCAGGGGCGCTTCAACGGCCTGCGCGACTGAGAGTCCCCGCGCCTCGGAGGGTTCCCGTCCGGCGGGTGCGCGGCCCGATTACGGAGCGTTGGGAAGGTCACAGTTCAAAGCGCTTGCTCAGCGGGAATGAACTGGGTGTACTCATGAGTAATATTTCGGTCGGAGCGCGGGCCGCCCCGACCGGGATCCGCCGCTTCAGGCGCCTATGCTGCCTGCAAGAAGGCAGTAGCCAAGCCAAGGCAGCAGCCCAGTAAAGACGATGCAGTAGGAGAGCCGGCGTGAGCTTGAGGATCGTTGTCTGTGTGAAGTACGTGCCCGACGCCACCGGCGACCGGCACTTCGCCGATGACCTGACCGTCGACCGCGACGACGTCGACGGCCTGCTGTCGGAGCTGGATGAGTACGCGGTCGAGCAGGCGCTCCAGATCGCCGACGAGGCGGACGACGCGGAGATCACCGTGCTGACCGTCGGCCCCGAGGACGCCAAGGACGCGCTGCGCAAGGCGCTCTCCATGGGCGCCGACAAGGCCGTCCACGTCGAGGACGACGACCTGCACGGCAGCGACGTCATGGGCACCTCGCTGGTGCTCGCCAAGGCCATCGAGAAGACCGGTTACGACCTGGTCATCTGCGGCATGGCGTCGACGGACGGCGTCATGGGCGTGCTCCCGGCCATTCTCGCCGAGCGCCTGGGCGTCCCGCAGGTCACGCTGCTCTCCGAGGTCTCCGTCGAGGACGGCACCGTGAAGGGCCGCCGCGACGGCGACGCCGCCTCCGAGCAGCTGGAGGCCTCGCTGCCGGCCGTCGTGTCCGTGACGGACCAGTCGGGCGAGGCCCGCTACCCGTCGTTCAAGGGCATCATGGCCGCCAAGAAGAAGCCGGTGGAGGCCCTGGAGCTGGACGACCTGGACATCGACGCCGACGAGGTCGGCCTCGCGGGCGCCTGGACCAAGGTCGACTCCGCCGCCGAGCGTCCGGCCCGCACCGCCGGCACGATCGTCAAGGACGAGGGCGAGGGCGGCAAGCAGCTCGCGGAGTTCCTCGCGGGCCAGAAGTTCATCTGAGCTTCGGTCACCTTTCCCACCGCCCCCAGATTCTTCGCACTCGCAGGAGATTGAAGTCCCATGGCTGAAGTTCTCGTCTACGTCGACCACGTGGACGGTGCCGTCCGCAAGCCCACCCTTGAGCTGCTGACCCTGGCCCGCCGCGTCGGCGAGCCCGTCGCCGTCGCGCTGGGCAACGGCGCCGCCGACACTGCCGCCACGCTCGCCGAGCACGGCGCGGTGAAGGTCCTCACCGCCGACGCCTCCGAGTTCGCCGACTACCTCGTCGTACCGAAGGTGGACGCGCTCCAGGCCGCGTACGAGGCCGTCTCCCCGGCCGCCGTGCTGCTGCCGTCCTCCGCCGAGGCCAAGGAGATCGCCGCCCGTCTCGCGGTCCGCATCAAGTCCGGCATCATCACCGACGCCATCGACCTCGAGGCGGGCGACGAGGGTCCGGTGGCCACGCAGTCCGCTTTCGCCGCCTCGTACACCACCAAGTCCCGCATCACGCAGGGCACCCCGGTCATCACGGTCAAGCCGAACTCGGCTCCCGTGGAGGCCGCCCCGGCCGCGGGCGCCGTCGAGGCCCTCTCGGTCTCCTTCTCCGAGAAGGCGACCGGTACCAAGGTCGTCTCGCGCACCCCGCGTGAGTCGACGGGCCGCCCCGAGCTGACCGAGGCCGCGATCGTGGTCTCCGGCGGCCGCGGCGTCAACGGCGCCGAGAACTTCTCGGTCATCGAGGCGCTCGCCGACTCGCTCGGTGCCGCCGTCGGCGCCTCGCGTGCCGCCGTCGACGCCGGCTGGTACCCGCACTCCAACCAGGTGGGCCAGACCGGCAAGTCGGTCTCCCCGCAGCTGTACATCGCCTCCGGCATCTCCGGCGCGATCCAGCACCGCGCGGGCATGCAGACCTCGAAGACCATCGTGGCCATCAACAAGGACGCCGAGGCCCCGATCTTCGACCTCGTCGACTACGGCGTGGTCGGCGACCTCTTCGAGGTCGTGCCGGCCCTCACCGAAGAGGTCAAGTCCCGCAAGGGCTGATCCCTCCGCTCCGAAGGCCCCCGCCCCGCGCACGCGGGGCGGGGGCCTTCGCGCGTCACAGCGTCAGCGTCGCCTGCACCGGCAGATGGTCGCTCGGGTACTGCCCGCCGAGCGAGAACGTGTTCATCTTCGCCGAGTGGACCTGCGCCGTCGGCCGCGTCAGGATCCAGTCGATGCGGCCGCCGCCCAGGACGGGCGGCTTGTAGCCGCCGAACGTGCCGTACGCCGGGCCGCGTTCCTTCGCGGCGTCCCAGGTGTCGACGAGACCGGCGCCGAGCATCGTGGTGTAGACGGCGCTGTCGTGCGCCGTCGCGTTGAAGTCGCCCGTCACGATGAGCGGCGTGCTCGTCTTCATGAGGGCGATGCGCTCGGCCATGAGGGTCGCCGAACGCTCGCGCGCGTTCTGGCTGACGTGGTCGAGGTGCGTGTTGAGGACGTAGAGCTGGGTATCGGTGACCAGGTCGAGGAAGCGCACCCAGGTGGCCATGCGGGGCGAGTTGGCGCCCCACGTGTTCGACGCGATGGTGTACGGGGTGTCCGAGAGCCAGAAGTGTTCGTATTCGAGCGGGAACAGTCGCCGGTTGTCATAAAAGACGGCCATGAACTCGTCGCGGCTGCCGCCGCCGACCCCCGTGCCGACCCAGTCGTAGTTCGCGCCGATGTCGCTCTCGATGTCCTGCAACTGGTAGTAGAGGCCCTCCTGGGTGCCGATGATGTGCGGTTGGGCGCGCAGGAGCATCTCCTTTGTCGCCGGGCGGCGTTGGGCCCAGGTGTGCGGCGGGTTGTTGCTCGCGAAGCGGACGTTGTACGACATGACCTCCAGGCGGGCCTCCCCCTCGGCGGCATGGGCCCGCCGGGGGGACAGCGCGGTGCCGAGCGTGGGGAGCGCCACGGTCGCGGCGAGCGCGGCCCGCAGACCGGAGCGGCGCGTGAAGGGGGAGTCGATCGGCACACAGGCTCCTTGGGTTCGGCCCGCGCGGCCGGCACCGGGGGCGCGGGGAGGATATGGGCCACAGACTGTCCGCATCGGCCGCCGACCGGGCCCGGGACACGCGTGAAGGCGCGCGGTCGGCTACGGATGCAGGACACGGGAAGGTGTTGACCAGCACGAAGGTCACGGATAACTTCGCTATACGGATTGTTGATTCCGTGGAGCGGAATTGCCGGGCGCGGCACCGAGCGTGTGGAGGATGCAGGAATGGGTCAGCAAGAGAAGGTGGCAACGAGCCTCGCCGGCGCGGTCAGCGAGGGCATCAGCGCTTCCCTCGCCCCCGTGGACGCGGAGCTGGAGCGCCGCTACCCCGGAGACCCCGGCACCCGCCAGCCCGTCCACACGGTGTACGTGCCCGGTGAGAGGTTCGCCGCCGACACCATCCGCACCTGGGGCGACAAGGCCCTGGAGATGCTCGACGAGCACGCCCCCGACGCCGCCTCCTTCGCCGCGGTCCTCGGCCTGGGCGACGACCTCGCCGAGGCCGTCTACACGCGCGTACGCACCAAGTTGGAGCGCGAGCCCGTGGAAGACCTGCGCGTCGACTTCGAGGACGGCTACAAGGGCGCCGACGAGGACCAGGACGCCGCCCGCGCGGCGCGCCTGATCGCCGAGGCGTACAAGAACGGCACCTCCGCCCCGTACATGGGCATCCGCATGAAGTGCATGGAAGAGGCGGTACGCGACCGCGGCATCCGCACCCTCGACATCTTCCTGTCCGGCCTCATGGAGGCGGGCGGCCTGCCCGACGGACTCGTCCTGACGCTGCCGAAGGTGACCTACCCCGAGCAGGTCACCGCGATGGTGCGGCTCCTGGAGGAGTTCGAGAAGGCGCGCGGCCTGGAGCGGGGCCGGATCGGCTTCGAGATCCAGATCGAGACCAGCCAGTCCATCCTCGCCACCGACGGCACCGCCGCCGTCGCCCGCATGATCCAGGCCGCCGAGGGCCGCGCCACCGGCCTGCACTACGGCACCTTCGACTACAGCGCCTGCCTCCACGTGAGCGCCGCCTACCAGGCCAGCGACCACCCCGCCGCCGACCACGCCAAGGCCGTCATGCAGGTCGCCGCCGCCGGCACCGGGGTCCGCGTCTCCGACGGCTCCACCAACGTCCTGCCCGTCGGCACCACCGAGCAGGTCCACGACGCCTGGCGGCTGCACTACGGCCTCACCCGGCGCGCTCTGGCCCGCGCCTACTACCAGGGCTGGGACATGCACCCCGGCCACATCCCCACGCGCTACGCCGCCGTGTTCGCCTTCTACCGCGAGGGCTTCGAGGCCGCCGCCAAGCGCCTGGCCGCCTACGCCGGTCACCACGAGGGCGGCGGCGTGGCCGACGAGCCCGCCACCGCCAAGGCACTCGCCGGCTATCTGCTGCGCGGCCTGGACTGCGGCGCCCTCGACGCCGGCGAGGTCACCCGGCTCACCGGCCTGACCCTGGCCCGCCTCCAGGGTTTCGCGGGCCCACGCCGCGGCGATCTCACGGGCTCGGGCAAGTAACGGGCCACCTGCGACGGGGAGGGGGGCGGTGTGCGCCGCGGTGGGCGCCGCCCCAGTCAGGCAGACGGCGGTGGCCACGGAGAGGGCTGCGGCAGCCGGCGGGGGGTTCGTCCGCCGGGCCGATGCCGCACTGTGTGGGGCTTGGGGAGGCGTGCGGGAACCGGGCGGTGCCGAGCCTTAGTCTGTACGCCACGGAAAGTGGCGTCAGACGGACGGGGCAGCGGTGTTGTCGGGGGACCAGGAACAGACGGGCGAGGCGGGCAGACTCCTCGCGGGGCGCTACCGCGTGGTGGCGCAGCTCGGCCGGGGCGGCATGGGCGTCGTATGGCGCGCGGTCGACGAGGTGCTGCACCGCGAGGTCGCGGTGAAGGAACTGCGGACGTTCACGGACGCGGGCGGCCCCGAGCTGGCCGACCTGCGCCTGCGGATGCAGCGCGAGGCCCGCGCGGCCGCCCGCGTACGCCACCCGGGAGTCGTCGCCGTGCACGACGTGGCGGAGGTCGACGGACGGCCCCTCATCGTCATGGAGCTGGTCGACGGCCCCTCCCTCGACGACGTGCTGCGCGAGCGCGGCGCCCTCGACCCCCGAGAGGCAGCGGCCATCGGCGCAAAGGTCATGGAGGCCCTCGCCGCCGCGCACCGCGTGGGCGTCCTGCACCGCGACGTGAAGCCCGGCAACATCCTCCTGGAGACCGGCGGCCGGGTCGTTCTCACCGACTTCGGCATCGCCACCATGGAAGACCCCGGCGACGGCTCGGCCACCCACCTCACCCGCAGCGGCGAACTGGTCGGCTCGCTCGACTACCTGGCGCCCGAGCGCGCCCAGGGCCACGACCCGGGTCCCGCCTCCGACGTCTGGGCCCTCGGCGCCACGCTGTACGCCGCGGTCGAGGGCTCCTCGCCCTTCCGCCGTACGTCGACGTGGTCCACGCTCACCGCGATCGTGACCGACCCGATGCCCGAGCCGCGCCGCTCGGGTCCGCTGACACCCGTACTGCACCGGCTCATGGACAAGGACCCGCAGGCGCGCCCCGACGCGGAGTCGGCGCGGCAGCTGCTCGACGCGGTCGCCGGAGCGGGAGCGGGAGCAGGAACTGGGGCCGGTGCCGGGTTCGGGCCGCGCGGCGGCACCGAGCGCAGTATTCCGAGCACGCCGCCACCGGGCTTCGGACCGCCGCCTTCGGTGGCCCAGCCGGCACCCCGGATGCCGGTGCCTTCAGGGCCTTCAATGCCTTCAGGGCCTTCAGTGACGCATCCCTCGCCGCAGGCGCCGTCGCCCGCGTACCTGTCGCCGCAGGGGCCGCCCGTCACCGTCGGGGAGACGCGCTCCACGCAACGCCCGCGCCGAGGCAGGGCGTTGCCCGCAGCCGTCGCCGTGGCCGTCGTCCTCGTGGCGACCGGCGCGACCTTCGTCTTCCTGAACGGCAAGGACGACCGCGGCGGCCAGTCGCGGCAGGACGCGGCCCCGGCCGGGTCCGGCTCGACCGCGGACGACGGCAGGAGCGGCTCGCTGGGAGGCGAGTCGAAGCGCCCCCGACCGGACAAGCAGGACGAGGGGAAGTCCCGCGAGCCGGACGCGAAGCGCTCCAAGGGCGCCGACAAGGACGACACCGGCGGCGCGGAGCGCGACAAGGGCAAGGCACGGGACAAGGCCAAGGACCGCGACGAGCCGGTCTCGCGCCCCGACCCCACCGCCAAGCCGAGCGACGCGAGCAGGCCGGACGACGGCGGCGGCTCCGCCGAGGACCCCGTCTGCCACCCCGTCGGCGGCGGCAAGTACAACTGCTCGGTGTGGACGACCGCGAAGTCCTACACCGCCGCGGGCACCGAGGTGGGTGTCCTGAACTCGGGCACGAACTATTTCTACTGCCAGCAGAACCTCGGCCGCCGCGAGACCCACGGCCAGTGGACGAACGTCTGGTGGGCGAAGACGGACGACGACAAGGGCAACACCAACGTCTTCGTCAGCGACGTCTACATCAAGGGCGGCGACAACGACAAGCCGCTGCCCGGCCTGCCCACCTGCTGAAGCGGCGAGATCGGACGACGCCCACATGAACGACGCCTCGGGCCCGGACGACCGCGCGGCCCGGAACGACCCCTCCGGCCCGCGCGGCGCCGAGGCACTGCGCGCCCGCGCCGAGGCCGCGACCACCGGCACGCCGTACCGCTATCGGCGGACCGAGCCGGGATTCGACCTGATCGTGGACGTCCCGCAGCCGAGCGGCCGGGTCACCCAGGTGCACACCTACCGCGTCCGACTGCGTCCGGCCGAGGGGACCTTCACGCTGACGGACGTGGTCCGCACCCATGAGCGGGGGCCGTTCGGAACCACGCAGAAGACCGTGGAGACCGGCCGGGCCCGGTACCGCACCTGGAGCCGCTCACTGGACGGCACCGAGCGGCACTCCTTCTCCTCGGCCGAGGGACACCGCCTGATCCGGGGCATGGCACGGGAGCTGGGCTGGCGCGAGACCAGGCCCGCCACCGAGAGGGCCGCACTCGTCGCGGGCGCCCTCGGCGGACTCATCGCCCTCGGCACGCTGGTCGCTCTCGCGGTGGCCTTCTGGCCCTGACCGGACAGGCGCTGGGGGGACACGGCCTCACGGGCCGTCGCGCATTCGGAGGCACCCCTGGTGCGCACACTTCGACCGCACACGAAGCTCGGTCAATAACCGCTGTTTCCCGGAAACCGCTGTTTCCCCGACGCGAGGAACCTCAGGAGCAACCATGCGTGTGCCCACCGTCGTGACCGCCCTCGGCCTGACCACTGCCGGCATCCTGGCCGCCACTGTCCCGGCAGCAGCCGCCACCTCCCTCCCCGACCGTCCCCCCGTCGGCACCCACGCCGCCGCGGAGGCACCCGGCCAGGCCACGGCCGCCCCCACACCCCCCGGCCAGGAACAGCTCGGCGGTGTCCTCGGCTCTCTCCTCAACCTCGTCACCGGTCTGCTCGGCGGCCTCGTCGGGCCGGTGGCACAGGACCCCGGGACCAAGGACCTCACCAACAACGGCGTGACCGAGGGACGTCAGGCGCCGCTGACCCCGCTCACGACACTGTCCGACGTCGGCGGCAGCCGCCCCTGAACTGAGGGCTCACCTTCCGCGGCGTCCGCTCAGTCGGCGGGCGGCAGTTCGCCCGACCCGCGCGTGATGAGACGCGTCGGCAGCTCGACCCGCTCCGGAGCAACGGACGCGCCGTCGAGCTGCCGGAAGAGCCGCTCCGCCGCCGTCCTGCCCAGCTGCGCCGCGTCCTGCGCCACGACACTCACGCCGGGGTTCAGCAGATCGGCCAGCTCGATGTCGTCGAAGCCCACCAGCGCGACGGGGCGGTCGAGTGCGGCAAGGACCCGTACGACCGTCACGGTCACGCGGTTGTTGCCCGCGAAGACCGCCGTGACCGGCTCGGGGCCGCGGAGCATCGCCTCCGCCGCCGCGCGCACCCGCTCCGGGTCGGTGACGCCCAGCGACACCCACTTCTCGTCGACGGCGATGTCCGCGTCCTCCATCGCGGCACGGTAGCCGCGCAGCCGCTCTATGGCGGTGTGGATGCGCGGCTGGTCGCCGATGAAGCCGATGCGGCGGTGGCCGTGCGCGATCAGGTGCGCCACGCCGTCCCGCGCCCCGCCGAAGCTGTCGGAGAGCACCACGTCGGCGTCGATCCTCCCGGCGGGCCGGTCGACGAAGACGGTCGCCACCCCGGCGGCGATCTCCGGCTCCAGATAGCGGTGGTCGTCACCGGCCGGGATGATGACGAGTCCGTCGACCCGGCGCGCGCACAGCGCGAGCACCAACTCCTGCTCGCGGTCCGGGTCCTCGGCGCTCGACCCGTTGATGAGCAGCGCGCCGTGCGCCCGCGCGACCTCCTCGACGGCGCGGCTCAGCGGGCCGTAGAACGGGTCCGCGAGATCCTCCAGGACGAGGCCGATGCTGGCGGTGCGGCCCTTGCGCAGTACGCGCGCGCTGTCATTGCGGCGAAACCCCAGGGCGTCGATGGCCTCCTGGACGCGGCGTTCGGTGTCGGGGGTGACGCCGGGCTCGCCGTTCACGACCCGCGAGACCGTCTTCAGGCCGACTCCGGCGCGGGCGGCGACGTCCTTCATGGTCGGACGGTTGCCGTAGCGGTTGTCGGGTCGTCGGGCGGCGGTCTCGGCCACGGTGCGCTGTCCTGTCCTGTCGTCGACGAACTGTCACGGATCTTGCCTACGAGCTTTCTCGGACCCTTACTCTCTTGGGGCATGAGGCGGTCCCTGAGCCCGTGGCGTCGAGCATAGGGCCTGGACAACGTTGTCAGATGCGAGGGAGACTGACCTTCGCACTCTCCGGCCTGCCCATACACCAGGAGACCCGACACAGATGCACATGGACCTCGTCGCCGCACTCGACATCGGCGGCACCAAGATCGCCGGCGCCCTGGTGGACGGGCGGGGCCGCATCCTGCTGCGCGCCCAGCGGCCCACGCCCGCGCGTGAGGACGGCGACACGGTGATGCGGGCGGTCGAGGAGGTCCTCGCGGAGCTGACCGCGGGCGACCTCTGGCGCGAGGTCACCGCCGTCGGCATCGGCAGCGCGGGCCCGGTGGACGCCTCGGCGGGCACGGTCAGCCCCGTCAATGTCCCCGGCTGGCGGGGCTATCCGCTGGTGGACCGGGTCCGCGCGGTGACGGACGGGCTGCCGGTCCATCTGGTCGGCGACGGCGTGGCGATGACCGCGGCCGAGCACTGGCAGGGCGCGGCCCGCGGCCACGACAACGCGCTGTGCATGGTGGTCTCCACCGGCGTCGGCGGCGGCCTCGTCCTCGGCGGCAAGCTCCACCCGGGTCCC
Source organism: Streptomyces sp. NRRL S-920 (assembly GCF_000717945.1). Taxonomy (NCBI): domain Bacteria; kingdom Bacillati; phylum Actinomycetota; class Actinomycetes; order Kitasatosporales; family Streptomycetaceae; genus Streptomyces; species Streptomyces sp. NRRL S-920. The sequence continues at coordinate 126,579 of NZ_JODF01000002.1, read as the reverse complement.
ACGGGGAACGCGGGCCACATCGGTCACATCAGCGTGGACCTGGACGGCGACCCCTGCCCGTGCGGGGCGCGCGGCTGCGTCGAGCGCATAGCCAGCGGGCCGAACATCGCCCGCCGCGCCGTGGAGGGCGGCTGGCGTCCGGGCCCCGACGGCGACACGTCCGCGGCCGCCGTGGCGAGCGCCGCCCGCGCGGGGGATCCCGTCGCGCTCGCCTCCTTCGAACGCGCCGCCCAGGCACTGGCCGCCGGGATCGCCGCCACGGCCACGCTCGTCGAGATCGACATCGCGGTGATCGGCGGGGGAGTGGCGAAGGCGGGCGACATCCTCTTCACGCCGCTGCGCCGGGCCCTGCGCGAGTATGCCACGCTGTCCTTCGTACACCGGCTGACCGTGGCCCCCGCCTCGACGGGCACGGACGCGGGCCTGGTGGGAGCGGCGGCGGCCGCGCTCAACGGCACGCCGAGCGCGAAGGTCGCCTCGCGTTCCGCGGTGGGCGGCTGAGTCCGGCCCGTACGGGCGGGGGCCGGTGCGGGCGCGGGATGCGCGGAGATGAGCGGCGTGCGCGTGCGCGCGGATGGAGCGGCGGAGGGAGTGCCTGTTCAGCGCACGAGGAGCCGACCGGAACAGGCTTGTGGGCCCGGCGCCGGGCGTGAGCCGCTCACGTGAGCCGCTCACGTGTACCCGCGCCGGGGGCCCCGAGCGGCTCGCGGCGGGCCGAGACCCTCGCGCGAGCCGCCCGCCCCGCGGCCGTCAGCAGCTGAGCGTCGCCCCGGCCCAGTCGCCGTGATCGGCGTAGATGCCGTCGCCACCGTCCGTGACGACCAGGCGTACGACCTGGGCGCCGGTCACGTCCGCGGTGAGCGGCTGGGCCGGCATCGCGTTGGTGAGGGTGCCCGTCGACGCCACCTTCTTGTCGTCGGCCCAGATCTCGAAGGCGACCGTGCCGTCGGTGCGTGTCTCGTCGTCGACTCCGACATCCGCGGTGACCTTCTCGCAGGCTCTGCCGGTGTAGAAGGCGACGTCGCTCGCGGCGTGCGCGCCGAGCCCCTTGTCGTACACCTTTCCGCCGATGGTGAGGGGCCTGCCGTCGCCGGCCGCGCCCTCACCATTGCTGGTGTTCCGCTCCACGGGCCCCCAGCCGTTGCTCATCGACAGCCACGGCAGATCGCCGAGCGCCGAGGCGCCCGAGGGCGGCGCGAGGACCACCCGCGCGGTCAGGGGCAGGACGTTCTCGGCGCGCGTGCCCGTGGGGGAGCGGTACGTCGCCGCGACCTTCACCTCGTACGAGCCGGGGGTGGCGTCCGGTGGCGCGGTGAGCTGCCACGAGGTGCGCAAGGTCTTGCCGGGCGCCAGTGTCCGGGCGGTGGTGGGCGAGGTCGCCTCGGTCCGCCAGCCGCCGGGCGCCTCGACCTCGGCGGTCACCTGGCGGGCCGGTACGCGGCCGAGGTTGGTGACCGACGTGGTGAGAGGCGTGCGCTTGCCGGCCTCGAAGAAGTCGCCGCCGTCCACGCCGAGTTCGACGGCGGGCGGGTGCGTGGCCCACTTGCCGTCGGCCGACACGCGCAGCAGGACCGTGGCATGCGCGGGAACGGTCGCGGAGATCCTGCCCGCCGTGTGGTAGCTCTTGTGCCGCCACAGGTCGCGCAGCGTGTACGCGGGGGCGTCGGGGAGCCCGACGGCCTTCGCGGTCGTGGAGACGGTCCGCGCGGTGCCGGTCTCGTTGAAGAGGGCGACGGCCCGGCTGCCGTCCTTCATCTCCTTGGCGACGACCCACCGGCCGTCCTGCGACGAGACGACCTTGCCCTGCTTGCCGAGCGGGTCCTGGTCGACGGCGATGACCTCCCTGTTGCCGAGGATCTCGAAGGTCTTGGGGGAGGCCTTGCGCAGGTCGGATCCGATGAGCAGCGGCGCGGCCATGATCGACCACATCGAGAAGTGGGTGCGGTACTCGGTGTCCGTCATGCCGCCGTTGCCGACCTCCAGCATGTCGGGGTCGTTCCAGTGCCCGGGCCCCGCGTACTCGTCGAGCGGCAGATTCTGCTTCATGATCGACAACATCGAGTTCCAGCTGTCGCTGATGTCGCCGGTGGTGCGCCACAGATGGCCGACATCCGCCGCCCACTCCCACGGCTTGTTCTCGCCCCACTCGCAGATGCTGTAGACGATGGACCTGCCGGTGGTCTCGGAGGCGGCCTTCAGCGCGTCGCGCATCGCGATGTACCGCTTCTTGGCGTCCACGCCCTGGTTGTTGCAGTTGTCGTACTTGAGGTAGTCGACGCCCCACTCCGCGAACTGCTGGGCGTCGCTGCGCTCATGGCCGAGCGCGCCGGGGAACCCGGCCACGTTGCAGGTCTTCGTACCCGCGCTCGTGTAGATGCCGAACTTGAGACCCTTGGAGTGGACATAGTCGGCGACCGCCTTGATCCCCTGGGGGAAGCGCTTGGGGTCGGGCACCAGCTTGCCGTTGGCGTCACGCTCGGGCAGCGCCCAGCAGTCATCGATGTTGACGTACTGATAACCGGCGTCCTTCAGGCCCTTCTCGACGAAGATGTCCGCGATGCCCTTGACCATCGCCTCGTCGAACTCGGCCCTACAGTGCGTGGAGTTCCAGTTGTTGAAGCCCATGGGCGGTGTGGCCGCCAGGCCGTCGGGGAGCTTCACGGCGGGTTCGGCGGCGGTCTGCCCGGCAGGGGCGCGGGCGGCGGCGGGCTGCTCGGTCGTGTCATGTGCGGCGGCGGGGGCGGCGAGGACACCGGCGCACAACACGGCGGCGGCGAGCGATCCGGCCGCTCTTCGGTGGGGGGTGCGGGAGGCAAGGTGACGCATCGTTACGTTCCTCCGTACTCGCGGAAGATGGCGTGCTGCTGGATGCGCGGCCGCCGGAGCCGCACTCCTACTATCCGCGGGTCGTTTGCCACCGCAAGAGTCGCTTTGAGAAACAGCGGCGGGAACAGGCCAGTCACCCCGGGCCGCCCCGGGCGGGAAACACGCCCGCGCCCCCCGCACAGGGCGGGGGGCGCGGCACGCACAAGGCCGAAAGGTCTTTAGGAGTCGTCCCGCTTCATCGAGTCCTTCATGCCCTTGGCCTTGTCACGGGCCGATTCCATCGCGTCCTTGGCCTCGCCCTTGGCCCGGTCCGTCCTGCCCTCGGCCTCGCGACGGTCGTCGCCGGTGGCCTTGCCGGCCATCTCCTTGGCCTTGCCCTTCAGCTTGTCCATGCCGCCTTTGTCACCCATGGTCACTCCTCTGCTTCGCGCTGGGGGACTTACCTGGCCAACGTAAGACGAGGAGGCGCGGCGCGCTCGCTCAAGCGTCGCGCTGCGTGACATCACCGAGAACGGCCCGCGCCGCCGCCACGGTCGGCGCCGGGGAGAGGGCCCCGGTCAGACCCGTGAGGCGCAGCATGCGCAGGGTCAGCGGGTGGGTGCAGACGACGCGCAGCGTGCCGCCTCTGTCGCTCACCCGCCGGTGGGCCCGCACCAGCAAGGAGATGCCGGAACAGTCGAAGAAGTCGACCTCACTCAGGTCGACGACCACGATCGGTTCCGGCCCCGCGGCCACGGCATCGAACAGCGGGGCCAGCCGCTGATAGGCCACGAGGTCGATCTCGCCGCGCAACTCGATCACGATCGTACGGTCGAGGCCGTACACGCGTGGTTGATGGAGGTTCTCGCGCGCGTATCCGCTCAGTTCTTCCTGCCGCATCAATCCCCCAGTGCCTGCGCCGTCGCTCTACGAGGAGGGGGCGGCGCACCGTGCATGCCAGTTCTCTTGGAGCACCGGGGACCGGGGCGCCCGGAAGGCCACGCTAGCCGGGCCCGGCGCACTCTGGAGTGCGGGAACGATTCGCGGAAAGTCAGCATCATGCGATCGGGTGAAACCTAAACAAACCGCTTGACATTACGCCCGGTAACGCGAGACTTCCTCACCCATCAGTGCCTGGTTTCCGTGACAGGGTGTTGCGGGCAAGCCACAGGGGGCCGACGGAAGAGGGGGAACCGTGATCGTCTGGCTCAACGGCGCGTTCGGTGCGGGCAAGACCAGTGCCGCACGGGAACTGATCGAGCTGATCCCGAACAGCACGCTCTTCGACCCGGAAGTCATCGGCGGCGCACTGCCCTATCTGCTGCCGCCCAAGCGCCTCGCCGAGGTGAGCGACTACCAGGACCTGCCGATCTGGCGCCGTCTCGTCGTCGACACGGCGGCCGCGCTCCTCGCCGAAGTGGGCGGCGTCCTCGTGGTGCCGATGACACTGCTGCGCCAGGAGTACCGCGACGAGATCTTCGGCGGCCTCGCCTCGCGCAGGATTCCCGTACGCCACATCGTGCTCGCCCCGGACGAAACGATCCTGCGAGGCCGAATATCCGGCCGTGACGTCCCCCCGGACCTGCCCGACGGCGACCTGCGCGTACGGCAGTGGTCGGCCGACCACATCGAGCCGTACCGCACGGCCCTCGCCGGCTGGCTCGGCGCGGACGCCCACCGCGTCGACACCAGCGCGCTCACCCCCTACGAGACCGCCGAACGCGTCGCCGACGCCGTGCGCACCGGCGCCGCGTCCGCCTGCGACATCGTGCAGACCCCCGAACCCACCGCGGAGACCCTCGCCGCCGGTGTGCTGCTCTTCGACGAGCAGGACCGGGTGCTGCTCGTCGACCCGACGTACAAGGCGGGCTGGGAGTTCCCCGGCGGTGTCGTCGAACCCGGCGAGGCACCGGCGCGCGCGGGCGTGCGCGAGGTCGCCGAGGAGACCGGCATCCGACTCCCCGACGACCTCCGCCTGCTGGTCGCCGACTGGGAGCCGCCCAAACCGCCCGGCTACGGAGGCATGCGGTTCCTTTTCGACGGCGGCCGGCTCGACAGCACCGAGGCCCACCGCCTGCTGCTGCCGGGACCCGAGCTGCGCGACTGGCGCTTCGTCACCGAACGGGAAGCCGCCGACCTGCTGCCGTCGGTGCGCTACGAACGGCTGCGCTGGGCACTGCGCGCACGCGAGCGGGGCGCCGCGCTCTATCTGGAGGCGGGCGCCCCGATCGACGGCTAGCCGCCCCTGCCGAGGAAGGACGGCTCGCGGGCGGTCAGCTCTTCGCGTACTTCCGCAGGAACAGCGCCTCGGCGTACGAGAGCCGCTCCAGCTCCTCGGGCGACACGCTTTCGTTGACCGCGTGGATCTGCGCCTCGGGCTCGCTCAGGCCGATCAGCAGGATCTCCGCGTCCGGATAGAGCGAGGCGAGGGTGTTGCACAGCGGGATCGAGCCGCCGTGGCCCGCGAACTGCATCTGCTGGCCCGGGTAGGCCTCACCCATCGCCTCGGCCATCGCCGTGTACGCCGGGCTCGTGGTGTCCGCGCGGAACGCCTGGCCCTGCCCGATCTGCTCGGTGTGCACCCGCGCGCCCCACGGCGTGCGCGCCTCCAGATGGGCCCGGAGCAGCTTCGTCGCTTCGGCGGCGTCCACGCCCGGCGGCACCCGCAGGCTGATCAAGGCCCGCGCGCCCGCCTGCACGGACGGCGTCGCGCCGACCACCGGCGGGCAGTCGATGCCGAGGACGGTGACGGCGGGGCGCGCCCAGATCCGGTCGGCGACCGTGCCCTCGCCGATCAGCCGCACCCCGTCGAGGACCTTGGCGTCCTTGCGGAAGGTGTCCTCTTCGTACTGAAGCCCGTCCCAGACGGCGTCGCCCGCCAGTCCGTCGATCGTCGTGGAGCCGTCCTCGGCGCGCAGCGAGTCGAGGACGCGGATCAGCGCGGCGAGCGCGTCCGGGGCGGCGCCGCCGAACTGCCCCGAGTGCAGGTTCCCCTCAAGGGTGTCCACCCTGACGCGTACGAGGGTCATACCGCGGAGCGTCGCCGTCACCGTCGGCAGGCCGACCCGGAAGTTGCCCGCGTCACCGATGACGACCGTGTCGGCCGCGAGCAGCTCGGGGTGCTCCTCCGCGTACCGCTCCAGGCCGCCCGTGCCCTGCTCCTCCGAGCCCTCCGCGATCACCTTGACGTGCACCGGGACGCCGCCGTTCGCCTTCAGGGCGCGCAGCGCGAGCAGGTGCATGATGATGCCGCCCTTGCAGTCGGCGCTGCCGCGGCCGTACCAGCGGCCGTTCCGCTCGGTCAGTTCGAACGGCGGGGTGGCCCACCCGGCCTCGTCCAGCGGCGGCTGCACGTCGTAGTGCGCGTACAGCAGGACGGTCGGAGCGCCCTCGGGGCCCGGCAGGAAGCCGTACACCGACTGCGTGCCGTCCGGGGTGTCGAGCAGCGCGACGTCCTGGAAACCCTCCGCGCGCAGCGCGTCGGCCACCCAGTTCGCGGCGGCCTCGCTCTCGCTCTTCGGGTACTGCGCGAAGTCCGCCACCGACTTGAAGGCCACCAGTTCGGTCAGCTCCGCCTTCGCCTTCGGCATGAGTGAGGCGATGGTCCCGGCGATCGGATCCGGCGACATGGGCACGCTCCTCGTGGGTGCGACGTTGTATGTGTGGATACAGGTGATCCTCCCACAGGAGGGTTCCCGGGGCCTCGGCCGTAGGATGCCTGGGGACAGCGCGGCCAACAGCGGGATCAGGAGCGGTAGACCAACGTGAGCAGCGAGAACTCAGCGGACGACGCCCGGTACGTGTGGGACGTCGTCGTGGTCGGAGCCGGCCCCGCGGGGGCCTCGGCGGCCTATGCGGCGGCCGTCGCGGGACGCAGCGTGCTGCTCCTGGAGAAAGCCGAACTGCCGCGCTACAAGACGTGTGGCGGCGGCATCATCGGCCCCTCGCGCGACTCCCTGCCGCCCGGCTTCGAGCTGCCCCTGCGCGACCGGGTGCACGCGGTGACGTTCTCCCTGGACGGCAAGTTCACGCGTACCCGCCGTTCCCGGCAGATGCTCTTCGGGCTCATCAACCGCCCGGAGTTCGACCAGCAGCTGGTCGAGCACGCGCAGAAGGCGGGCGCCGAGTTGCGCACGGGCGTCACCGTCGCGCGCGTGGAGCAGCACGGCTCCGAGGTGCCCGACCGGCGGACCGTCGCCGTCGTGCTGCAAGGCGGCGAGACCGTCCTCGCCCGCGCCGTGGTCGGGGCCGACGGCAGTGCCAGCCGCATAGGGGCGCATGTCGGCGTCAAGCTCGACCAGGTCGACCTCGGCCTGGAGGCCGAGATCCCGGTGCCCGCGACCGTCGCCGAGGACTGGGCGGGGCGCGTCCTCATCGACTGGGGCCCCATGCCGGGCAGTTACGGCTGGGTCTTCCCCAAGGGCGACACGCTCACCGTCGGCGTCATCTCCGCACGCGGCGAAGGCGCCGCCACCAAGCGGTACTTGGAGGACTTCATCGCCCGCCTCGGCCTCGCCGGGTTCGAGCCCAGCATCTCCTCCGGGCACCTCACCCGCTGCCGCAGTGACGACTCGCCGCTGTCCCGGGGGCGGGTCCTGGTCTGCGGCGACGCGGCGGGCCTCCTGGAGCCGTGGACCCGCGAGGGCATCTCCTTCGCGCTGCGCTCCGGACGGCTCGCGGGGGAGTGGGCGGTACGGATCGCGGAGGCGCACGACGCGGTGGACGCCCGCCGCCAGGCCCTGAACTACGCGTTCGCCATCAAGGCGGGCCTCGGCGTCGAGATGAGCGTCGGCCGCCGCATGCTCCAGATCTTCGAGCGCCGCCCCGGCATGTTCCACGCGGCGATCACGGGCTTCCGCCCCGCGTGGAACGCCTTCGCGAAGATCACCCGCGGTTCGACGACCCTGGGCGAGCTGGTGCGGACGCACCCCCTGGCGGGACGAGCGCTGAGCACGATGGACCGCTAGACAGGCGACTGCGCCGCCGGGACGGGCGCGGATACTCCCGCGGGAGTACACGTGATCACCACGCCCGGCGGACGCCCGCCGACCCGCGTGGCGCATAGCGTGAGCGGCATGGACGAGCAGCGCGAACGCGACTTCCGTGGCCCGCTTCCGGTCCCGGCGGACGGAGCGGCGCGGCAGGGGCCGCCCTGGTGGATGCCCGCGGAGGGGACGCGACGCCGACTGCCCTGGCCGACGACGCTCGCGCTCACCGTGTTCGTGCAGATCGGCTCCGGCTTCGCCGGACACGCCCAGCCCGACCGTGCGGCGCTCGGGCCCTTCGCCAGGGTGCTGCTCCTCCTGGCCACGGCCGTGCTGCTGCTGCGCCACCGCTACCCGGTCACCGTGGTGTACGCCGCCGCCGGGCTCACCCTGGTCTACCTCGCCGCCGGGTACCCGTACGGCCCGGTCCTGCTCACCGTCGCCGTGGGCTGCTTCGCCGCGGTCGTCGCGGGGCACCGGCGTGCGGCGTGGGGAGCCGTCGGCGCGCTCTGGGCGGGGCATCTGCTCCTCGCGCACTGGCTCTACCGCTGGCTGCCGCCCGGTGACGACGGGGCCGGCCGCTGGAGCGAGGAGATCGTGGTCGCGGTCTGGGTGGTCGCGATCGCCGCCGTCTCCGAGCTGGGCCGCGTACGCCGCGAGCAGTGGGTCAAGGAGCGGGCCGAGCGCGCGCGGGCCGCCGAGCGGCGGGCCGACGAGGAGCGGCTGCGCATGGCCCGCGAACTGCACGACGTCCTCGCGCACAGCATCTCCGTCATCAACGTCCAGGCCGGTATGGGCCTCGCCCTCCTCGACTCCGACCCCGAACAGGCCCGCACCGCGCTGACCACCATCAAGGCCGCCAGCAAGGAGGCGCTCGGGGAGGTGCGCCAGGTCCTGGACACCTTGCGGGCCCCCGGCGAGGCGCCCCGCGCCCCCGCCCCGGGGCTCGACCGGCTCCCCGAACTCGTCGATCAGGCCGGGAGCGCGGGGCTCACCGTCGACGTCACCACGCAAGGCGCCCCCGCGAAGCTGCCGCCGGGCACGGACCTCGCCGCGTTCCGCATCGTCCAGGAGGCGCTGACGAACGTCGTACGCCACTCCGGCTCACGCCACGCGCGCGTGCTGGTGCGCCACGAGAAGGCGGCGCTCGTCCTGCGCGTCGACGACGACGGACCGGCCACCGGCGCCGACGCGGGTGGCAGCGGCAACGGACTTGCCGGGATGCGCGAGCGCGCCGCGGCCCTGGGTGGCACGATCGAGGCGGGCCCGCGCCAGGACGACGGCTTCCGTGTGACCGCCGTGCTGCCCCTTGCGGCGGGCCGGGACTCCACGGCCCGTACGGCACCCCGGGAGGACCAGTGATCCGCGTACTGCTCGCCGACGACCAGTCGTTGGTCAGGGCGGGCTTCAAGGCGCTTCTCGACGCGCAGCCGGACATCGGGGTCGTCGGGGAGGCCGCGGACGGCGAGCAAGCGGTCCGGATGGTGCGCGAGGTGCGCCCCGACGTCGTCCTGATGGACATCCGCATGCCCCGGCTGGACGGTCTCGCCGCGACCCGTCGCATCACCGGCGAACCCGGTCTGGACGGTGTGCGGGTGGTCATGCTCACCACTTTCGAACTCGACGAGTACGTCTTCGAGGCGATCCGCTCCGGAGCCTCCGGGTTCCTCGTCAAGGACACCGAGCCCGATGAACTGCTGCGCGCGGTGCGGGCGGTGGTCGAGGGCGACGCGCTGCTCTCGCCCGGGGTGACCCGCCGGCTCATCGCCGAGTTCGCGGCCCGCTCCAAGGAGCCGGCCGCGGCCGACGCCCTCGCCGAACTGACCGAGCGGGAGCGGGAGGTGATGGCGCTGGTCGGGATCGGACTCTCGAACGAGGAGATCGCCCGCCGCCTGGTGGTCAGCCCGCTCACCGCCAAGACGCACGTGAGCCGGACGATGGTGAAACTGGGCGCCCGCGACCGCGCCCAACTGGTCGTCCTCGCCTACGAGTCGGGTCTGGTCCGCCCCGGCTGGCTGGGCTGAGACGCTTCCGGACGCCGGTCGTGGAACTTCCACAGCACGGTGGCCACCCGTACGACGAACGCCACCGCCGCCAGCGAGACCCCGGTCACCTTGAGCGCGCTCACGACGGCGCGCGGCGGGTCGAAGGCCAGGAGCGGACCGGCGATCACCACACCGATGACGGCGAGGGCGACGACGAGCCCGCTGACGAGCGCGTATCCGATCTCGATGGTGATCGCGTCCCGCTCGGCGGCCGACCGCCGCCCCGAATACTCCGTCGTTGCCATGGGAGGAAGTGTCACAGCCGGGTGCCCGGCGGGCAAGCGACCGCCGCCGGGCACCCGGCTCACCTCGGGGGGACGCCTCAGTCGCGCACGGCCACGCGCTCCCGCTCGGCCGCCTCCCGCTCGGCCTCCGGCGGGACGGACTTCGTGACGACGAGCGATCCCCGGCTACGCGGGGCGCGCAGTCCGGTGAGGGTGATGAGAAGCCCGGCGACCGCGATGGCGGTCACCACGATCAGGCCCGGCCGGAAGCTGTCGAGGACGGCCTGCGGCGAGGAGTCGTCGGCGTGGGAGGACGCCGTGACCACGGCGGTGACGATCGCGAGGAAGATCGCGCCGCCCACCTGGATCGAGGTGTTGAGCAGCCCGGAGACCATGCCCTGCTCGTCGTCGTCCACGCCGTTGGTGGCCTGGATGTTGAGCGAGGGGAAGACCAGGGCGCACGCGAAGCCGAGCAGGATCATCGACGGCAGCACCACCGCGGCGTACGAGGGGGTGAGGCTGATCCGCAGGAACAGCACGTACGAGGCGACGAGGAGCACGAACCCGGCGACGATCACGCGAGGCGTGCCGAACCGGTCGATCACCGAGCCCATCTTCGTCGACGACAGGGCGACCAGCGCGCCCGCGGGCAGGAAGGCGAGCGCCGTCTCCAGCGCGGACCAGCCGAGCAGCGACTGGAAGTACTGCGTGGCGAGGAACTGGAAGGACACATAGCCGCCGAAGAACGTCATCGCGCCGAGCTGGGCCCGCAGTTGGGGCCCCGAGCGCAGGACGCCGAGGCGGACCAGCGGGCTGGCCGTGCGCAGTTCGATGCGGACGAAGACGGCGAGCAGGGCGGCCGCGGCGAGGAACGACAGGAGGGTGCGGGCCGAGGCCCAGCCCACCTCGGGGGCCTCCACGACGGTGAAGACGAGAAGCAGCATGGCGGCCGTGCCGGTGACGGCGCCCGGCACGTCGTAGCCGCCCTTGTTCTGCTCGCGGGCGCTGCGGGGAATCAGTTTGAGCCCGGCGATCAGCGCGAGCACCGCGATGGGCGCGGGCAGCAGCATGGTCAGGCGCCAGCTGGCCTCGGTGAGCAGTCCGGACAGGACGAGGCCCATGGAGAAGCCCGTGGCGGCGCAGGTGGTGTAGATGGTGAGGGCGCGGTTGCGGACCGGGCCCTCGGCGAACGTGGTCGTGATGATGGACAGGCCGGCGGGCGCGGTGAACGCGGCGCTCAGGCCCTTGATGAAGCGGCTGGCGATCAGCAGCGGGCCCGAGTCGACGAAGCCGCCGAGCAGCGAGGCGAGCGCGAAGACGCCGAGCGCGATGAGGAAGACGCGGCGGCGGCCGAGCAGGTCGGCGGCGCGTCCGCCGAGGAGCAGCAGCCCTCCGTAGCCGAGGATGTAGCCGCTGACGACCCACTGGAGGGTCGAGGTGGAGAGGTTCAGTTCGGAGCCGATGGAGGGCAGGGCGACGCCCACCATCGATACGTCGAGCGCGTCGAGGAACATCGCGGCGCAGAGCACCAGCAGCGTGCCCCACAGACGGGGGGTCCAGCGCTCCGGGGACGCGGAGACCGGCGTGAGCGGAGAAGTCATGCGGAGTAACTTACATGCGTATGCATTGAGTGCAAGTGCATTTAATTACGATGCAACAATGGGGGTCTTCTCTGCTACCGTGCGATGTCATGGCGGCGAAAACGGCCGAGCAGGAGCTCGTGGATCAATGGCGGGGCATCCTCGCGGTACATGCGCGCACCCAGTGCGAGCTGGACCGTGAGCTTCATCCGCACGGCCTCGGGGCGAGCGACTTCGAGGTCCTCGACGTGCTGGCCGAAGGGTCGTCGGACGACGGCGGCTGTACGTTCCGCGTGCAGGAGATCTCCGCACAGGTGCATCTGAGCCAGAGCGCCCTCTCCCGCCTCATCGGTCGGCTGGACAAGGACGGGCTCGTCGAGCGCGGCATGTGCAGTGAGGACCGGCGAGGCGTCCGGGTCTCCCTGACCGCCAAGGGGCGCGAACTCCACCGCGAGGTGCGGCCGCTGCAACGGGCGGTCCTCAAGCGGATGCTCGCGGAAGGTGCCGCGGGCACCGCATGCGACAGCTGAGCGGGGCGCCCACCGGGCCGGCCCAGGCGCCCGCCCTCAGCGCATGACGATGCCGGACTTCTGCCGCCACAGTGCCGCGAGCGAGCGATCGCCGGTCACCTCGGGGAACGGCAGCCGGTTCCACAGCGCCAGATAGAGCCGCGCCGCCTGCCCGGACACCTCGCAGTCGGCGGCGGCCGTCGCGCCGCGCTCCGCGATCGGCGGCCCCTCGGACAGGCGTATGGTCCAACTCCACTCGGCGGCCGCGTCCGTGGCCCGCACCCGCAGCACCCGGGGGCCGGCGCTGCGCACCTGGCTCTTCTCGCGGGCGTGGAAGCCCAGCAGCAGTTCCTCGATCCCGTCCACGGCGAACTCGACGCCCACCGGCGACGGCGTGCCGCCGCGCGCGGCCTCGGCGTCGACCCGGTGGACGGTCGTCTCGTTCGCCTGCCGCCGCGCCCAGAAGGCCAGCGGCGAGGGGGAGGGCAGGAACGCCCAGCACTCGACGTCCGGCGGCGCGGTGGTGAGCGTGTCCACCAGGGCGGCGTGCCCCTCGCGGAACCAGTCGAGGAGCGCCGCGCCGTCCAGGTCGGGCAGCTGACCGCCGAGCCGGAACTCGGTGCGCCGCTCGGTGATGAACGCCGCGGCCCAGCGGTGCACCATGCCGGTGTGCCGCAGCAGGTCCCGTACCTCCCAGTCCGGACAGGTGGGCACCTTGGCGTCGGGCCCGGCCTCCTCGGCGGCCCGGGCCAGCAACCGCCCTTCCTCGCTGACTACTTGAATGTGCCGGGAAATGTCCATGCGGGGATTGTGTCGGATGGAGCGCGGTCGAACGGAAGGCTCCGGAATATGTCAGACCGTTTCCGTGGATCGCTTGCGCTCCGGATGCGCTGTGTGCTCCGTACGCTCCATGCGCCCCGTGTGCTCCGAACGATCTGTACGCTCCGTGCGCGCCGGCCATGAACCCGATGAGGGGCGGCCCGATGAGCATGCCGCCGTAGCCGAGCGTCGACGCCCCTGCCCCAGGGAGGTCCGCCGCCCCGCCCCGCAGCAGCGTGGGCGCCGCCGCGGTGACCGCGAGGCCGAGGACGGTGACGCCGAGGCTGAAGGCCGTGTGGAAGCTGGGCATCACGGGCCGCCGCAGCGCGCTCACCAGGTCGACGGCGGCGCTGTTCATCGCGACGCTGATACCGCCGTATACGGCTCCGAAGGCCAGCAGGGCGAGCCCGAGCCGCTCGCCGAGGCGCCGGTCTGTTCCTTGAGGGCGGGGATACGCACGACCCACCCGGCGAAACGAAGCCGTCGAGGGTGAAGAAGACGGTGAGCGCCACGCGCAGACGGCGCAGAGCGGGGGCGGTGGGCAGGCCGTTTCGGGGGGCGGGGCGGGTTCGTGGCGGAACGACGGATGACGCGCGAACGGCGAGGCCGTGTACGGATCATGGGAGACTCGCCCTCATGAACGGCAAGGCTGACCCCCGTGCCGAGGGGGAAGTGACCACGCGTACCCGCCTGGAGCGAGGGCGCGGCGCGCTGGGTCCCGCGCTCGAACTGGTGCACACCGGGCGGGCGCCCACCCGCGCCGTGCTCACGTCCGAGCTGGGCGTCACGCGCGCCACGGCGGGTGCCGTCGCCGCCGAGCTGGAAGCGCTCGGCCTGATCAGGATCGACGCCAAGCCGAGCGCGGCCGCGGGCTCGCAGGGCAGGCCCTCGCACCGCCTCTCGGTCGCGGACGAGGGACCCGTCGTGCTGGCGGCGCAGGTGCACGCCGACGGCTTCCGGGCCGCGCTGGTCGGGCTCGGCGGGCGTACGGTCGCGACCGCGCCCGGTTGCGAGACCGTCGACGCCGACCCCGCGCAGGTCCTCGGTTCCGTGGTCGACGCGGGCGCGCGGCTGCTGCGGGAGACCGGCAGGCGCTGCGTGGGGGCGGGCCTCGCGGTGCCGTCCGCGGTGGCCGAGCCGGAGGGCACCGCCCTCAATCCGCTGCACCTGGCCTGGCCCGCGGGCGCGCAGGTCCGTGAGATCTTCACGGAGTGCGTCCGCGCGGCGGGCATCGAGGGTCCGGCCTTCGCCGGGAACGACGTGAACCTCGCCGCGCTCGCCGAGCACCGCCACGGCGCGGGGCGCGGCGCCAGGGACCTGCTGTGCGTGGCGACCGGCCACCGTGGCGTGGGCGGGGCCCTCGTCCTCGACGGCCGCCTGCACACCGGCAGTTCGGGTCTCGCCCTGGAGGTCGGCCACCTCACCGTGAATCCCGAGGGGCGGCCGTGTTACTGCGGGAGCCGGGGCTGCCTGGACGTCGAGACGGATCCCCTCGCCTTCCTGACGGAGTCGGGCCGCGAGCCCGGACCCGAGGGGCTGCTCGTGCAGGCCCGCGCCCTGCTCCGCGACGCGTACGACGACCCGTCCGTGCGCTCGGCCGCCGAGGCGCTGATCGACCGGCTGGGGCTCGGCCTCGCGGGGCTGGTCAACCTCCTCAACCCGGACCGGATCATCCTGGGCGGCCTGCACCGCGCCCTCCTGGAGGCGGACCCGGAGCGGCTGCGCGCCGTCGTCGCCGACCGCAGCCTGTGGGGGCGCAGCGGCAGCGTACCGATCCTCGCCTGCACGCTGGACCACAACAGCCTGGTCGGAGCGGCGGAGTTGGCTTGGCAGCCGGTGCTGGACGACCCCCTGCGCGCGCTGGGCTGAGTGCCCGCAACAGCCTTTGGGTCAAGCCCACTCGACCCCGAAGGCGCGCCCCGCGTTGAGTGTGAGGATCCGCTGCGTCAGCTCCTCGCCCACGACGCTTTCGAGCCGGGGTCGCGTCCCGCGCAGCAGGTACGGCATTCCGGGCCCACCGCGCACCGACCGTGCCCCCGCCGTGGTCGTGTCGCCGCCGAGAAGCAGGCGGTCCCCGAAGCCCGCGTCGGCCAGGGAGCGCACCGCGTCCGGCATGCGCCAGTCCGTGGCGTGGTGGGCCCGGGAGGGGCCGTCGAAGGCCAGGAAGGCGCCCGCCTCGGCGGCCTGCCGGTGGAGGCGGAGGTCGGGGAAGCGGTTGAGGTGACCGAGGATCACCCGCCGCGCAGGAACCGACAACTCGCCGCAGAGCAGGTCGAGTACGTCCAGCGCGGCGGTGCCCAGCTCCAGGTGGACGGCGATCGGCGCGCCCGTCGCGCGATGGGCCTCAGCCGCGGCGGTCATCGTCCAGCGGGCGTGGTCGTCGAGCCCGTGGAAGCCGCCCGCGACCTTGACCAGTCCGGCCCGCACCCCGGAGTCCGCGATGCCTTGGGTAAGTTCGCGGACGAACAGCTCCGCGAGGTCCCCCGAGCGCAGCCGCGCCAGCAACTCCGGTACGTAGTGGGCGGCTTGATGCAACCCCGTCGCGGCGACGATACGCACGCCCGTCGCCCTGGACAGCTCCGGAAGCAGCTCCGCGCGCCGCCCCATCCCGTGCGGTGTCCACTGCACGACGCCGCTTCCCCCCGCCGTCCGGAACGCGGCCAGCTCCTCGGCCGCCGCCCCGGCCGCCTCCAGCTCCTGGCCGGGCAATTGGGGGCTGCGCAGGAAGAGATGGTCGTGGGCGTCGCAGACTCCGAGGTCCGCCGGGGCGATATCACCGAGAACCGTACGGACCTTTCCGGGGGCGGAGGTCACCATTGCCGCCCCGTCGCCAGTTTCCCGCGCTCGGGCGTCGACAGGTGCAGCACCTGGAAGACGTCCCCCGTCCCCTCGGGTGCCTCGTGCTCCCAGAGGGAGAAGTGCACCGCTTCCCAGGTCCGGGGATCAACGGCGGCGATCGCGCTCACCGCGCCATCCACCCTGACCGACGTCTCGACCCCATGGGCGAGTTGATCGGCCAGCTCAGGCAGCCGCGTGGACTCGGGGATCCTTTGGCGGCGGCGCACCGCCGCCCTCGGCGCGACCGCGGACGGAGTCGAATCCTCGTAGGCGACAGCCGACCAGTGCTGTACGACCGGTCGCCCGAAATCATCGGCGAGCCCCTGGAAGCCCGGCCCCCACAGGAAGGAATTCATGCCCGCTGCGGTGTTCCAGAGGTAGAACGGCGCGTATTGGTTGACGGGCGAGCCGTCCCTGCCGCGTTCGCGCATCAGATAGGCCTTGAAACCGAGTCCCGCGAAGGCGTCCAGGAGGTGCCCCTTCGTCTCGACGCGGTGGCGGATGACGCCCATGTCGTAGTCGGCGGGCAGGGTTATCTCGTACTGCATCGCGTGCACCGCGTACTCCCGTAATGTTAGAGGCAGTTGGGGTAGGTGTCGGCGTCGACCAGGGCGCCCCAGTCGGCGGTCGTGCCGTCCTCGGCGGCCTCGACCACGGCGAGGTGCGTCATGAACGTGCGCGGCCCCGCGCCGTGCCAGTGCGCCTCATCCGGTTCGATCCAGACCGTGTCGCCCGCCCTGATCACCTCGACGGGACCCGACTCGCGCTGCACGAGACCCTCGCCCTCGGTGACGTGCAGGACCTGGCCGTGCGGGTGGCGGTGCCAGGCGGTGCGGGCGCCCGGGGCGAAGTGGACGCTGAACATGCGCAGCCGGGAGGGGGGCGGGGGCGCGGCCAGCTCGTCGAGCCAGACCGTACCGGTGAAGTGCTCGGCGGGTCCTCGCAGGCTGTCGGACCGATCGCGGGTGATGTGCAACGTACGACTCCATGGGCGGTAGTGGCAGTGGTGGTAGGGGCGGCAGTAGCCGGAATGCCGCTAGTGACGGGTGGTGCGCGAAGAAGCGGCGCAGGCGCCGAGCAGGGTGAGCAGGCCGCGTACCGCCGCGTCGAAAGCGGCCGGCGCACCGGACGAGCGGGCGAGGACATAGCCGCCCTGCACGGTCGCGACGACCGTGGACGCGATCTCCCGGGGCACGAGCGCATCGGTGAACTCGCCCTGGGCCACCCCCTCTTCGAGAATCCCCGCGAGCCGGTCGCGCAGCCAGTCGAGGGTCTCGGTGACGGGCGCGCGCAATGCGTCGCTCGCGATGACGTCCGGGTCCATCGTGAGCCGCCCGACCGGGCAGCCCCTCAATACGTCTCGCTCGCGCAGCAGATACGCCTCCACGCGCGCGTACGCCGACCCGGAACCGCCGAGGACCGCCTCGGCGGTGGCTCGCATCTCCTCGGCCGTACGCCGGATCGCGGCGAGCGCGAGGTCGGGTTTGCCCGTGAAGTGGTGGTACATACTGCCTTGCCCCGCGCCCGCGTGCTGCTGGATGGCCTTGGGGCTCGTCCCGACATAGCCCCGCTCCCACAGCAGCTCGCGCGTGGACTCGATCAGACGCTCCGGAGTGCTCATGGAGCCAGTGTACATACTAGTAGGTACACCAATGGTGAGAACGACTCAGCGCCTTCGTGTGCCCCGTTCCGCCGGGGCGGCTCGCGGTGGTCGCGCTGGTGGGCCCGGCCGCGGGAGCCGCGGCGGGCCCGCGCCCCGCTCGGCGGGCGGCACGCCTCGATGCGCTGCGGGGACCGGGGCGACATGCCCTGTCCCGGGAGATGCCGTTCGCGGCGAGGCTGTCACCGCCCGGTCAGCCGGCAACGGCCGACCGGGCGGGAGTCTTCGCGGCCGCCCCCGCCGACCCGGCCGCCCCGTACAGGGGGTACGACGGCACGGTTGCCGAGGGGCACGGCGCGGGGAGCGTGAACCACACGGTCTTTCCCGCGTCGCCCTGCGGGCACACGCCCCAGGACTCGCTCACCGCCGCCACCATCGCGAGGCCGCGGCCACAGGTGTCGAAGGGGTCGGCCTCGTGGACCTCGGGCAGCCGAGGATCGTGGTCGTGGACGGAGACCGTGAGGCGGTCGAGCAGCAGCTTGATCTCCACGGTGCACTCCTTGTCGGGCTCGGCGTGCCGGTGGACGTTGCTGAGCAACTCGGTCACGCCGAGGGCTGCCTGGTCTATCAAGGGATCGAGATGCCAGTAGCGCAACTGCGCAGAGATGATTCTGCGGACCTGGCGGATCCGCGACGGCAGAGCTTGCAGCTCTACCGTGCAATGCCTGCTTGGTTGGCTGATCACGGCTGCGACTCCCCGAATTGAGGTCCGGAAGAAGACGACGTTCGGATCGGAGCAGGGGGCCGCGTGGTCTGCCGCCTGCTGCGTGGCCGGCGGCGGGCTGGTTCTTCAGCGTCATCGCCGGTAAACCCAGAGTGATGTGAGACCAGAGTGACTCAGGGGGTGCGGGCGTGCAACTCGCGGGTGGCGCCGCGTGACCGCCGCTCAGCCTCGCCGACGCCGCTCCGCGGCCCTGCGTACGGCCTCCATGAACCTGCGTACGGTCGGCGGACCGCCCTGGCCCGGCCCCGGTTCACGCTCGCCGAGGGTCAGCCGGTAGCGCCTGCCGTTCACTTCGGCCAGCGCGTGGTCGTCCGCGGCGAACCACGGCTTGCCCGTGCGCACCGCCTGCACCGGCGCGCTGTCGATCTCCTTGCCGTAGCTGGTGAGCAACTCCAGCCTGCCGTCGGCGATACGGACCTGGCCCGCCCGGGTGAGGGAGCGCAAGCGCCGCCCGATCCGCACGCCCGTGGCCGTGAACTCCGGCTCCGCCATGACGTTCCGCCCCCTTGTGCGCTTCGGCTTCGGTGAACCTATGGCTCCGGTGAACCTATGGGCTCCGGTGAATTCGTTCCTGCCGGGACAGGTGCCCCGTGCGGGGCAGTCTGCACGCACGCGGCGTCGAGCACCAGTCCGCACGGAGATGTCCGGACAGGCTGTCGACGCCCTCGCGTGCCCCTTCCCGCAGAGCCTGCCCGCCCGCTGCGCCAGCAGTGTCTTTGAGCCGCTCAAAGGTGTGTTTATGCAGGTGGGGAGCGTGCGAAGGGTGTTTAAGATCGAGGGGTACGGCCGCGCCGAATCGCGTCCGGCACGACGCGAAGGAGCCCCGCCGTGAGCACCCCCCGACAGGATCGAGCCGACGAGCCGATGCCCACACTCGACGTCGACCACAGCGACGAGGAGTACCGCGCCTGGCTCAAAGAAGCCGTCCGCAAGGTCCAGGCCGACGCCAACCGCTCGGCCGACACCCATCTCCTGCGCTTCCCGCTGCCCGAGCAGTGGGGCATCGACCTCTACCTCAAGGACGAGTCGACGCACCCCACCGGCAGCCTCAAGCACCGCCTGGCGCGCTCGCTCTTCCTCTACGGCCTGTGCAACGGCTGGATCAGGCCGGGCCGCCCGGTCATCGAGGCCTCCAGCGGTTCCACGGCCCTCTCCGAGGCGTACTTCGCGAAGCTGATCGGGGTGCCCTTCATCGCGGTCATGCCGCGCACGACGAGCGCCGAGAAGATCCGGCTGATCGAATTCCACGGGGGGCAGTGCCACTTCGTGGACGACTCGCGCACGATGTACGCGGAGTCGGCCGCCCTCGCCGTGGAGACCGGCGGCCACTACATGGACCAGTTCACGTACGCGGAGCGAGCCACCGACTGGCGGGGCAACAACAACATCGCCGAATCGATCTACCAGCAGCTGAGGTTGGAGCGCTACCCCGAGCCCGCGTGGATCGTCGCCACGGCCGGCACCGGCGGCACCTCGGCGACCATCGCGCGCTACGTCCACTACATGCAGCACGACACCCGCATCTGCGTCGCCGACCCGGAGAACTCCTGCTTCTTCGACGGCTGGACGAAGAACGACCCGCACGCCACCAGCGACTGCGGCTCCCGCATCGAGGGCATCGGCCGCCCCCGCATGGAACCGAGCTTCGTACCCGGGGCGATCGACCGCATGATGAAGGTGCCGGACGCGGCGTCCGTCGCCGCCGTGCGCGCCCTGGAACTGGCCATCGGCCGCAAGGCGGGCGGCTCGACCGGCACCGGTCTGTGGAGCGCCCTGAAGATCGTCGCCGAGATGGTGGCCGCGGGCCGCACGGGCAGCGTGGTCACCCTCCTGTGCGACCCGGGCGACCGTTATCTGGACAAGTACTACTCGGACGCGTGGCTGGCCGAACAGGGCCTGGACATCACGCCGTACGCCGAAGCCATCGACACGCTCCTGACCACGGGAGCGTGGCCCAAGTAGGCCGAGTCGGGCCGCGCCGACGCGTCAGCAGGCTCACCAAGTTACGCACCGGCGAGTACGCGCTACGCCTCGCTCCGCGTGAGCCGGCGGTCCAGCGCGGTGACCGCGTCGCGGAAGGCCCGGCCCAGGCCCGCGCGGCCGATCCTCAGCGAGAGGCGGAAGGGGGCGGGACCATCGGCGGCGAACGTCCACCGCACACGGGTGCCCGCCCCGGCCGGGACGAGCCGCCACTCCTCCACGAGCGCCCGCGGACCCGGCGCGTTCGTCTCGTCGACGCGGTAGGCGTACCGTTCCGGCGCGTCGGCCGCGAGGATCGTCTCCCGGAAGCGCGTACCACCCCTGAGCAGGACCTCGCGTCCCTTGCCGCCGTCGGCCGGGCGGCACCGCGTGACCGACGAGAACCACGTGGGCCAGGCCATCACATCGACGGCGAGGGCGTGGTAGACCGCCTCGGGCGGGGCGCTCAGCTCGCGCGTGAACACCAGGCGCAGCGCGGCGGACTCGATGAAGTCGAGCCCCACAGGGCTCAGTCGGCGCATCATCGAACTCTGCCCCCCCCAGCGGAGTAGTTGACCGGGAAAGCTCACCATAGCTGGCGGTTCGTCAGATGTCTGCGGAGTCCTCGTGCCGCTCAGTGACGCCGGGGTCGTCAGTGCCCTCAGTGTCCTCAGTGTCCGCGCTGCTCTCAGGGCCCGCGGTGTCCTCGACGCCCTCGCGCTCGCCCGCCACCACGAGCCGGTTCAGATGCTCGGAGATCTCCGCACGGGCCTCCGCGGGCAGCCCCGCGTCGGTCACCAGCGTGTCGACCTGCGACAGCTCAGCGAACGAACTCAGGCCCACCGTGCCCCACTTGGTGTGGTCCGCGACCACGACCACGCGCCGCGCCGACTGCACCAGGCGGCGGTTGGTCTCCGCCTCGGCCAGATTCGGCGTCGACAGGCCCGCCCCCGGCGATATGCCGTGCACACCCAGGAAGAGCACGTCGAAGTGGAGCGACGCGATCGCCTGATCCGCGACCGGCCCCACCAGCGAGTCCGACGGAGTGCGCACCCCGCCGGTCAGCACGACCGTCGCCATGCCCTGCCGCTGCCCGGAACTGCGCTGCGCGGAGTGGAAGACATCCGCGACCCGCACCGAGTTCGTCACCACCGTCAGGTCCGGCACGTCCAGGAGGTGGTGCGCCAGCGCGTACGTCGTCGTGCCGCCGGACAGCGCGATCGCCGAGCCCGGGACGGCCAGCGACGCCGCCGTCCGCGCGATGTCCTCCTTGGCGGTCGGCTCCAGGCCCGACTTCGCCTCGAACCCCGGCTCGTGCGTGCTCGCCTCGACGACCGGCACCGCCCCGCCGTGCACCTTCTCCAGCACGCCCTGACGGGCCAGCGCGTCGAGATCGCGGCGGACGGTCATGTCGGACACGCCCAGCTTCCGGGTCAGTTCATTGACACGGACCCCGCCCCTGCGGCGCACTTCGTCGAGGATCAGAGCGCGACGCTGCTCGGCGAGGAGGTTCTGATTCTCACTCACGCCCGGCCCGGCCCTTCTGCCTCGTCCACCGACCGCGCCCGACCGGCGCGCAGGGCCTCATCCTCGCATGTGCCACTGACACCGGTGCCACCCCCCGCGCGCGGTTCACGCCCACCCCGGAAGGGGGAGATTACGTGACGAGGGGTGCGCCGGGATCCGCGAGCCGGGATCCTTGTGCCCACACCACGCACATGTCGGGGGAAGCGGAACAGTGGAGCGTGCGACGCAGGACGAGACCGCCCTGGAACTCCTGGTCCATGGAGTCGGGGGCACCACACCGGAAGAGATGCTGGGCGATCCGCGGACCGTGCGGATCTCCGGCGACAACACGGCGGCCCTCTTCCGCCGCACCGAGGACGCCGACGCGGAGCAGCGCCCCGACGACTACCGCGGCAAGCCGGTCCCCGAGGCCTACGTGTGGTGCAACCTGACCTCCGGCAACGGCTCACGCGCCCTGTGGCTCCTGCTGCTGCCCTTCATGGTCGTCAACCTCGCCCACTGGATGCGCCCCACCTCACGCCACCGCCGCCCCCTCGTCCGCACCTACGGCCTCCTGGTACGGCTGACCGGACTCACCCTCACCGTGCTGCTCGTCGCCGCCGCCTGCGAGGTCGCGCTCGACCTCACGGCCTGGCAGTGCGCGGGCACCCCCCGGTGCGCCGCCGACCGCGGCTGGCTCGGCTTCCTCGCGACCGACGAGGCGGGCCGGGGCGGCTGGTGGTCGCAGCCCGGCCGACGGCTCGCCCTCGCCGCCCTGCTGCCCGCCGCCCTCACCGGCCTGCTCTGGTACCTCTCCCACCGCACCTGGAGCGCGTACGAGTCCCAGCAGCCGCTGCCCCACAAGCCCGAGGACGAGGAGGAGGAGGCGACCCGCACCGCACTCAGCAGGCCCGGATTCTGGTACGGCCGCCGCCTCGTCGCCCGGCTGCGCGCCGCCCACACCGCCGCGGGGCTGCTCACCGTCGCCGCGGCCGTCGGCGCCTCGGCCGCCCGCCACGACCGCCGCCCCGGGGGCTCCGCGCTCCTCGACCTCCTCGGCTGGACCGTCGACGCGGCGCTCGTCCTGGGCGGGGGAGCCGTCGTCTGGGTGGTGTGCCGCAGAGGGCGCAGCGAGCGCAGACTCGACCGCCGGCTGGACCGGGCCCTCGTGCGCGGACTCCCCCTGGCCGCGCTGGCCCTGCTCGTCCTGATCCTGGTCTACGCGAGCTGGTCGCGCCCCGGCTGGCGGTCCGAGGGACGGCTGCCGGGCGACGCCACTTTCGGCGGCATCGCGATCGCCCAGGGCCTGCTGGTCGTCGCCCTCGCGGTGGTGGCGCACTCCCTGTACCGCACCTCGCCCGACGCCCGCACCGCCATCCGCGGCCTCGGCGGCCCCGCCGTCGCCATGCTGTCCTGCGCGCTGGGCGGGGTGATGTCCGGCGGCGGCGCACAGCGCGTGGCCGACTGGCTGGACGGCGCCCACGGCTCGATCGACGGACCGCCCGTGCTGCTCACCTGGCAGGCGTCCGTGATCCCGCCGCTCCTCGTCGTCGTCGCCGTGCTGTGCGCCTGGCTGGGCCTGCGCACCCTCCAGCGCAAGCGCCGCGAGATGACGAAGGTGACGCTCGACTACCCCGGCGAGCCCAAGGACTCCGCGCGCACCCGCCGCATCGCGGGCACACGCGCGCGTGCCGCCCTCACCGACCGCGCCCCCCTGCTCGTCGGCATCATCTCCGCCGTCACACTGCTGTTCGGCGCCGGAGCCCTCATCGGCGCATGGCTGACGGAGAAGGTCCCCGCACAAGCCGTCCAGGGCACGCCCGATGTCGTCGAGGGCGCGGGGGAGACGGCCCAGGCACTCGGCTCCTGGCTGATCGGGTTCGGCTTCATACTGTTCGTCACCTGGGGCCGCCGCGCCTACAAGGACGCCTCGGCCCGCCGCACCATCGGCATCCTCTGGGACGTCGGTACGTTCTGGCCGCGCGCCGCCCACCCCTTCGCCCCGCCCTGCTACGCCGAGCGCGCGGTCCCCGACCTTACCTGGCGCATGGCGGCCTGGACCCGTGCCACCAGT
Organism: Streptomyces sp. NRRL S-920; assembly: GCF_000717945.1. NCBI lineage: Bacteria > Bacillati > Actinomycetota > Actinomycetes > Kitasatosporales > Streptomycetaceae > Streptomyces > Streptomyces sp. NRRL S-920. Next base: position 102,851 of record NZ_JODF01000002.1, on the reverse strand, counting down.
GCCACGGGCGGGCGCCTCGTCATCTCCGGGCACTCCCAGGGCAGCGTCCTCGCGGCGGCCGCCGCCTGGCAGCTGCGCCCCTCGGTCCGCAGGCGCGTCGCCCTGCTGACCTACGGCTCACCCCTGGAGCGTCTCTACGGCCGCTGGTTCCCCGCCCACTTCGGCCCGGCGGCGCTCACCTCCCTGCACCGCGAGGTCGACTGCTGGCGCAATCTGCACCGCCCCACCGACCCGATCGGCGGCCCCATCAACCTCCGCGGCGCCTGCGGCCCCCAAGTCGACCGCGCCGCCCTCAAGGACCCCCTGGCCTACGGCCGTACGGAGACCCACCCGCTCCCGGCACCCATCCACGGCCACGGCGGCTACCAGACCGACCCCGCCTTCGCCGAGGAACGCGCACGGCTCCTCGCGCGCCTCAAGGCGGTCGTGCCGCCCCCGAGGCCGGCGGCGCGGGAAGCGGTCACACCAGCTCCGGCAGATCCTCCGGATACAGCAGGGTGAGATCGTCCGTGCTCGGCTCGGGCAGCTGGGCGACCCGGCCCGCGTGCCGCTCCACCATCGCCTCGAACGTCTGCCGCGCGGTGCGGCCGTTGCCGAACGCCGGGCCCTTCGGGAGCGCCGTGAAGTACTTCAACAGCGCCTCGCCCGCGCCCGTGCCCAGCCGGTACTCGTGCTCCTCGGCCTGCTGCTCCACGATCCGCAGCAACTCCTCGGGAACGTAGTCGCTGAAGGTGATGGTCCGCGAGAAGCGGGACGCCACACCCGGATTGACGGAGAGGAAGCGCCGCATCTCCTCGGTGTAGCCCGCGACGATCACCACGACGGCCTCGCGGTGGTCCTCCATCAGCTTCACCAGCGTATCGATGGCCTCACGGCCGAAGTCACGCCCGGAGTCCTCGGGGGAGAGGGCGTACGCCTCGTCGATGAACAGCACGCCGCCCCGCGCCCGGTCGAAGGCCTCCTGGGTGCGGATCGCCGTCGAGCCGATGTGCTCCCCGACCAGGTCGACGCGCGAGACCTCGACGAGATGACCGCTCTCCAGGACGCCGAGCGAGGCGAGGATCTCGCCGTAGAGCCGCGCGACGGTCGTCTTGCCCGTACCCGGCGACCCCGTGAAGACCAGGTGGCGGCGGACGGAGGCGGCCTTGAGCCCGGCCTGCTGCCTGCGGCGGCCCACCTCGATCATGTCGGTGAGGGCGCGCACCTCCCGCTTGACGCTGTCCAGGCCGACCAGCGCGTCGAGTTCGCCGAGGACCTCCTTGGAGGCGCGGGCGCCCTTCTCGGGAGCCGTCGGCTGCGGGGCCTGCTGGACGGGGACGGAGCCGAGCAGCCCGGCGGTCTGCGTGAGCGTCTGCGCGGCGGGCGTCTCCAGCGGCGCCGACCCCGGTGCGGGCACGCCACCGCTCTGGTCGCTCGCGCAGTCCTCGACGAGCGGACCCTCCTCCGAGAACTCGAAGCCGCCGCGCGCGCACCGCTCCGTGCGGCACTTCTTCAGCGTCGTACGGCAGCCGTCGATGACATGGAAGCCGTAGCCGCCGCTGCCGCTGACCCGGCAGCCGTGGAAGCTGCCGCGGCCGCCCGCGGAGACGTAGAAGCCGGCCTCGGCGGGCGAGGTGACCGTGCAGCGCTCGATGGTGGGGTCGGCGCCCTTGGTGACGATCACTCCGGTCTGGACGGCGTCGACCGTGCAGTTGGCGAGCGTGCCGCCGCTGCCGTGGTCACGGAACCACGCGCCCGTGGCCGCCTCGCGGATACGGCAGTCGTCGAGCTGCGCGGTCGCGCCGTCGCTCACCGACACCGCCGTGTTGCGCACCTGGGAGAGGTCGCTGTCGACGACGTCGGCGCGCGAGCCGCGGTCCAGGACGAACAGCGCGTCCGGCACGTCGCGCACCCGGCACGACTCCAGGACGGCCGTCGCCCCGTCGCTGACCCACACCGCCGGATAGTCGCCCGTACTGTCGTGGATCTCGCACTGGTTGGCGTCCACCCGCGTGCCCGGGTCCCACACCGACAGGCCGTTGCGCCCGAAGCGGTGGACCGTGGAGCGCGTCAGCGTGAGTACGGAGCGCGAGCGCAGGTCGATCGCGTTCTCCGGGATGTCGTGGATGCGGCAGTCGGCCAGCGTCAGAACGGCATCCGTGTCGAGCGTGACGCCGTCGGAGGTGGTCCGGTGCACGTCGCAGTCGGTCAGATGCGCCGACGCCCGCCCGGTGACCTGGATGCCCGAGCCCTTGATCTCGTACACCTCGCAGCCGATCGCCTCCAGGCCGGTGTGCTCGCCGGTCACCGAGAGGCCGGCGCCCGAGGCGTGGTGCACCCGGCAGCGCTCCAGGCGGGGGTGCGCACCGCCGCGCACCGCGACGCCGGACTGGCCCGCCGCGACGACCTCGCACTCCTCGAAGACACCGCCGCCACCGTCGAGCACCGCGATGCCGATGCCGCCGGGGTTGTCGACGGTGCAGCGGCGCACCGTGGGACGCGCGCCGCCCCGCACCTCTATGCCGGCCGAGGAGCGGGTCACGACCCGGATGCCGGCCAGCTCCGGGGCGCCGTCCTCGACGAGCAGCGCGGGCGCGGACGAGTCCTGGCCCTCGACGTGCAGATCCTGTACGACGGCGGAGGCGCGCACCGTGAGCGGCACCCCCTCGGACGGGGCGATGCGCACGGAACCGGCGGAGCCCTCGGGGCCGCGCAAGGTCACCGCACGCTGGACGACGAGGTTCTCGCGGTAGGTGCCCGCGGCGACGGTCAGTACGTCGCCGTCGCTCGCGGCCTCCAAGGCAGCGGCGAGCGATGCGTACTCGCCGGTGCGGCGCCGCCACCGCGACGTGCCGGTGTGCGTCACCTGGACCGTGCCCTGTGCCATGGAGTTGCTCTGCCCCCACCTCGTCGTATGCGGGATCTCGCCCCGATGTGCTGCGTCGATGCGCAAGAAGCCGAAGAGTTCGGCCGGTCCACCGTAGCGCGGGTGAGCAGGGCGAGTTGACCCGATCGCCAGGCTCCCGCCCGCGGGGTCCGGCCAACGGGCGGTCAGGAACCGGCGCCGGTCCTGCCCCAGTCGGGGCCGGCCTTGGCCCATGCCTGGTCCAGGCGGGCATGACGCCCCCGCACGATGTGCCACAGGACGAGCCTGCGGGCGCCCTCGATCAGCGCGACGCTCGCCGTGGCCGCGCCGAGCCCGGCGAGGGCGGCGTGCGCGGTCGCCGTCGCGCTGTCCAGCGGGCGGCCGACGACACGGCCGCGCTCGTCGGTCCACAGCCGGAAGCGGTCGCCTGGCCGCGGGGCGTCGAGCCGAGCCACGACGACCCCCGAGCGGTCGGTGCCGTCCGGGGCCGACCAGCGCGCGAGCACGCGGCTGTGGGCGTCGCGCGCCGACGAGGTCTCGGGATCGGGGTCGAGCGGGGGAGCGGAGATTTTCCGCAGGACCGTGCCGACGATCGCGTGGCGGGCCTCGCGCTGCTCGCGCACCGAGGTGAGCAGGGCTTCCCGCGAGCGGTCGGCGGTGAGCGTGCCGATGACGGGGACGGCGACGAGGATCAGCATCAGGGCGACAAGCGCCACCCACGCCTCGGCGAGGTCGGTGCCGCGGCGCAGCGGATTGTGCCGCCAGCGCCACAGTCCGGCGATTGCCCGCACAGACCTGCACCCCCTTCCGCGTCCGTCTTGATCAGGAACGGCACGGCTCGCGCGCGGGTGGCGAGAAGAGAGAGCGAAATTACCGTGTGCGGCCGCCCCGCGAAGTCGCCCGGCGAAGTCGCGCTCCCTTCGCGTTCATGAAACTCAACGTCCTTGCTCCGCCATTGAGTTCCCCATTCGGCCACCGGTCATTCGAGGATCTTGAATGCGTCACCGACGCGGATGACGCCGGTGGATTCGGGCACCAGATTCTGCCCGAAGACGAGCTGGTCACCGACACGGCGGTGGCGGGCGAGCGTGCGCAACGGCTCCTTGCCGCGCTCCGCGGTGTTCTGGTCGGTGGTCGTCACGACACAGCGCCCGCACTTCTTGACGACGCGGAAGACGACGTCGCCTATGGCTACGCGCTTCCAGTCGTCCTCGGCCCAGGGCGGGGTGCCGTCCACGACGACGTTGGGCCTGAAGCGGTTCATCGGCAGCGGGCCCTCGTCCGCGTGATCACCCTGGGCGATCAGGGAGTTGAGGGCGTCGAGCGAGGAGAGCGCGGTGAGCAGCAGCGGGAAGCCGTCCGCGAAGCTGACTGTCTCGCCCTCCTTGCCGTACGCGAGGTCGACCGGGCGGCGCTTCGCGGGGTCGTCGAGGTGGACGAGCCGCACATCCGTGTCGAGGTGGGCACTGAACCAGGCATGCGCGTCAGCGCTCGCGGGCACCGCGTCGACCTTGTCCTTCCAGACCTCCACCGGCACCGTCTCGACGGGGTCGGGCACGGCGATGGTCAGGGCCCTCCTGCCGGGCGCGGACACGCGAAGGCCGCCGCCGGGCAGAAGCTCGGCGGCGACGAGCGCCATGCGTGGATGCGGCCGTTGGGAGACGAACCGGCCGTCCGTGTCCACCAGCATCCACCGGCGGTCACCCGCGAGCCCCCAGGGCTCCACGACGGCTTCGCGGGGGGCGTGCCCCTGCGCCGCCTTGAGCGGGTGGACGTGGATCGACAGAAGTGCTGGATTCGACATGAGGACATCCTGCCAGCAGCCACTGACAGTGATGTCCCCCGGCGTTCGGCCCCCGCGCCCCGGCGAATCAGTACCCGCGATAGGGGCGGTTGTACGGATCCTCGTACGGCGCGGGGGCGGGGCGCGGCGCCGCGGGGCGCATCGCCTCGTACCCCGTACCGGCGGCGGGCCGCTGGGGCTGGGCGCCCGGGTATCCGCGCGGGCCCGCGGCCTGCTGCGGGATGTACGGCGCGGCGGCCTGTTGCAGCGGGGCGGGCTGCTGGGCCTGGGCGTAGCCGTACGACGGCTGGTGATGGGAAGGGGCGGCCGGCAGGGCGGGCAGCGCGGCCGGGAGGGCGGGCAGGTGGCTACCCGTGTCGTACGCGGAGGGAACCCGGATCGGGGCGATCTGAGGAGTGCCCCGCTCTGCGACGAGGGAGTCGTAGATCGGAGTGTCCGTGAAGGACGGCGCGGAGTAGTAACCGCCGCCATAGGTGGAGCGGGGGGAGGTCATGCTCCATAAGTTAAGCCCTAGATGTGTTGGTTGGGGAGACCGATAAGAGGGTTGTTTTCCGTGTCGGCAGTGGTGACGGATCCCCAATGCGAGCGAACTTGGGAAAATCGGTCGCCGAACGGCGTACGGATCGTGTAAAGGCCGAGTTCCTGGCGGGTTACCCAGGGTTGGTCCGAGCGCGGACAGGAGGATCCTCCAGGACGCGATCGTGGGCCTCCCGGTGATCCGGGTAATAGGTTGGCCGCGAACGGAATCGGCGGCCCTGCCGGACGCGGCGACTTGCGATGGGGGCGGACATGACAATGCCTAAAGGATCGAATGTTCCCGTACCGGCGCCCGCCGTGCGGGTCGAATTGGGATGGGGCTCCGGCGCCGGAGTGCCCGACGCCGACGCGTCCGCCCTCTTGCTGGCCTCCTCCGGAAAGGTGCGCTCGGACGCGGACTTCGTCTTCTACAACCAGCCCGCGCACTCCTCCGGAGCGGTGCGGTACGAGGGCAAGCAGCGCTCCGACGGCGGCGTCCGCGATGTGCTGGCGGTCGACCTCGCGCGCGTGGAGCCCGCGATCGAGAGCGTGGTGATCGCCGCGTCGGCCGACGGCGGCACGTTCGGTCAGGTCCCCGGCCTGTACATCCGGGTGCTCGACGCGGCGAGCGGCGCCGAACTCGCACGCTACGACAGCGCGGACGCGACCGTGGAGACGGCGTTCGTCCTCGGCGAGCTGTACCGGCGTCAGGGCGCCTGGAAGTTCCGCGCCGTCGGCCAGGGGTACGGCAGCGGTCTTGAGGGGCTCGCGACGGACTACGGGATCACGGTGGACGAGCCGCAGCAGCGGACACCCGCTCCCGCCCCGCCCGTCACCCGGGCCGCTCCCGCCCCGCCCGTAGCCGCGAGCCCCGCCGCCCCGCCCGTGCCCGCGAGCCCCACCGCCCCGCCCGTGCCCGCGAGGCCCGCAGCCTCGCCCGCGCCCGTGCGCCTCACCAAAGTCACCCTCACGAAGGACGCCCCGTCGGTCTCCTTGACGAAACAGGGCGGCACCTCGGGCGGCATGCGCGTGAACCTCAACTGGCAGACGCGCAAGCAGTTCAAGGGCTGGGGCGCGAAGCTCGGCAGAGCCATGGCCCTGCACGCCGACCTCGACCTGGACCTCTGCGCGCTCTACGAACTCACCGACGGCCGCAAAGGAGTCGTCCAGGCCCTCGGCAACGCCTTCGGAGCCCTGCACCAGCCTCCCTACATGCTGCTCGACGGCGACGACCGCACCGGCGCCGTCGACACCGGGGAGAACCTCACCATCAACCTCGACCACATCAAGGACTTCCGGCGCATCGTCATCTTCGTGACGATCTACGAGGGCGCGCGCAGCTTCGCGGACCTCAACGCCACGGTCACCCTCATGCCCCAGCACGGCGCCCCAATCGACTTCTCGCTCGACGAGTGCACGGTCCCCTCGACGGTGTGCGCCCTGGCCCTCCTCACCAACAACGGCGGCGACCTCGTCGTACAGCGAGAGGCCCGCTACCTCGTGCCGGAGCGCGGCGTGAGCCCGCAGCGCACCATCGACCACGCCTACGGCTGGGGCATGAACTGGACCCCCGGCAGGAAGTAACCGCTCAGCGCCGCTCCGGTGCGGGCTCCGCGACGGTGTCCGGACGCGCGTACGTACGCCCCTTCCACGCCGCGCCCCGCCCCCTGTAGTGCTGCACCGCCGAGTCCATGGTCATCAGGAGGTACAGGAAGGCGGTGACGGGCAGCAGGGGAGCGAGCGGGAGCGGCTGCCGGTAGTAGCGGAGCATCGGCAGATACGTCCCGGTCATCACCAGCCAGGCCAGACCGCCTGCCGTCGCGGCCGGTGCGCTGCCGGTGGCCAGGCCCGCGACCAGGGTCACCGGGGGAGCCAGATACACCACCGCGAGTCCGGCGACCGTGACGACGAGCAGGAGCGGGTGGTACCGCAGCTGGGCGTACGCGCTCCGCGAGACCATGCGCCACAGGTCCGCGAGGCGGGGGTAGGGGCGGACGCTGTCGACCCGCTCGGCCAGCCCGAGCCAGATGTGACCGCCCGCGCGCCGCACCTCCCGCGCGAGCGCGACGTCGTCGATCACCGCGTGCCGGATGGCGTCGGGGATCCGCGCCCGCTCCGCGGTGTCGGCGCGCAGCAGGACGCAACCGCCCGCCGCGGCAGCCGTCCGCGCCCCCTTCCGCCCGATCCGGCGGAAGGGGTAGAGCTGCGCGAAGAAGTACACGAACGCCGGGACCACCAGCCGCTCCCACAGGCTCCGCACCCGCAGCCGGGCCATCTGGGAGACCAGGTCGAAACCGCCCGTGTCCGCGGCGGCCACCAACTGCCGCAGGCTGTCCGGCGCGTGGGCGATGTCCGCGTCGGTCAGGAGCAGATACTCGGGATCCCGCGCGCGGGCGAGACCCATTCCGTGGCGCACCGCCCAGAGCTTGCCCGTCCACCCGTCAGGCGGCTCACCGGGGGAGCCGACGGTCAGCGGCAGGCCGCCGTGCCGCTCGGCCAGCGCGCGGGCCAGCTCGCCCGTGCCGTCCGAGCTGCCGTCGTCGACGAGGAAGACCTCGGCCCGGCCCGGATAGTCCTGCGCCAGCAGCGACGGCAGGCTCTTGGGCAGCATGTCGGCCTCGTCCCTCGCGGGCACGACGACACAGACCGACGGCCAGTGCGCGGGGTCCCTCCGCGGTGGCAGACGCACGTCCGTACGCCAGAAGAAGCCCTGCCCCAACAGCAGCCAGAGCCACGCGGCAAGCGATCCGGCGGCGGTCCACGCAACGGCGCTCATCCGCCGAAGTCTGCCCCATGGGACGGGGCCTGTGGGGCCCATCGACTATGGTGACCGGGTGAAGATCGCGCTCATGGACTCCGGTATCGGACTGCTCGCCGCGGCGGCCGCGGTGCGTCGCCTGCGGCCCGACGCCGATCTCGTACTCTCCTCGGATCCCGACGGGATGCCGTGGGGGCCGCGCACCACGGAAGACCTCACCGCGCGGGCGCTCGCCGTCGCCGAGGCCGCCGCCGCGCACCGGCCCGACGCGCTGATCGTGGCCTGCAACACCGCGTCCGTGCACGCGCTGCCCGCGCTCAGGGCCCGCCTGGAGCCCGGCATTCCGGTCATCGGGACCGTCCCGGCGATCAAGCCCGCCGCCGCGGGCGGCGGACCCGTGGCCATCTGGGCCACGCCCGCCACCACCGGGAGCCCCTACCAGCGGGGCCTCATCGAGCAGTTCGCGAGCGATGTCGCCGTCACGGAGGTGCCCTGCCCGGGTCTCGCCGACGCCGTGCAGTACGCGGACGAGAAGGCCATCGACGAGACGATCGCCGCCGCGGCCGCCCTCACCCCGCCCGATGTAAGAGCCGTCGTCCTGGGCTGCACCCATTACGAGCTGGTCGCCGAGCGTATTCGCGCCGCCGTGCAGCAGCCCCAGCTGCCGCCCCTCGTGCTGCACGGCTCGGCCGGCGCCGTCGCGGCCCAGGCGCTGCGCAGGACCGGAGAGCGGCCCGGCGCCGCCCCCGCGGCCGTCGCCGATTCGGACGCCGCGGCTCCCGGCCTCACCGTGCTGCTCAGCGGGCGCGCGGAGCAGTTGCCGCGAGAAGCGCTCACGTACGCCGAGGGGCGCATGCTCGCGGCGGTCAGCCCCGCGCTCTGATCTCCCCAGGTCCCGGGGGTGGCGGTCACTCTTCGCGACGCGGTGCCTTCGCGCTGGAACCTGAGTAGGCTCGGAGGCATGAAGGACCCAGCCCGTGAGGAACACGGCGAGCGCGCCGTGACCGACGGCCGGCCCGAGGTCTGGACCGGCCGCGCGACCAACCGCGTCCAGTGGCTGCTGGCCAGCGCCGGCGCCGCCTGTCTGGCGCTCGGCATCGCCCTGGCGGTCGGCTCCATGTGGACCTCGGGCTTCGCCCCACTGCTCATGTCCGTCGTGGGCTGCATCGCCGCCGGCCTTCTGATGCTCTTCGGGACCCTCGCCTTCGTCCACGTGGCCGTGAAGATCGACAAGGACTTCCTGGAGGTGCGCTGCGGCCATCTGGGCCTGCCGCGCCGCCACATCCCGCTCTCCCATGTCGTGGGAGCGGACTTCGCGCCCTCGGTCACGCCCCGGCAGTGGGGCGGCTGGGGCTACCGCTGGCGTCCCGAGAAGGGCACGGCGGTCGTGGTGCGGCGCGGCGAGGGCGTGGTCATCAGGCTGGGCGACGGCCACATGTTCACGGTGACCGTCGACGACGCCGAATCCGCGGTCCGCGCGATCCGGGCCCACCTGAAGCCCAGGGCACCCCGCACCGACCCCCGTTGACGGGGCCTGCCGCCCGGGCGACCGCGCTGTCGGCGCCCGGATCACGCGCCGTACACTCCCGGAGTGACCGCCACCACCACTCCCGTAGACGAGCCGGACCAGCTCGATCCGCAGCCCGTACGGGGCTCTCGTGCCGAGCGTGTCCGGCGGGGGCTCGTGCCCGCCGCCGCGGCGGCTCTCTCCGGGGTACTGCTCTACGTCAGCTTCCCGCCCCGCACGCTGTGGTGGCTCGCGCTCCCGGCCTTCGCCGGTCTCGCCTGGTGTCTGCGCGGCCGCACCTGGAAGGCGGGCCTCGGTCTCGGCTACCTCTTCGGTCTCGGCTTCCTGCTGCCGCTGCTGGTGTGGACCGGCGTCGAGGTCGGCCCCGGTCCGTGGCTGGCGCTCGCCGCCATCGAGGCCGTCTTCGTCGCCCTGGTGGGCGCGGGCGTCGCGGCCGTCTCCCGGCTGCCGGGCTACCCCCTCTGGGCCGCGGCCCTGTGGATCGCGGGAGAGGCGGCACGCGCGCGCGTGCCGTTCAGCGGCTTTCCCTGGGGAAAGGTCGCCTTCGGTCAGGCGGACGGCGTCTTCCTGCCCCTCGCCGCGCTCGGCGGCACCCCCGTGCTCGGGTTCGCGGTCGTCCTGAGCGGCTTCGGGCTGTACGAGATCGTGCGCCGGCTCCATGACGTACGCGCCACCCGGGTCCTGCGGCGCGGGGCGGCGGCCGCTGCCGTGCTCAGCGTGCTCGTCCCGCTCGGCGGCGCCCTCGCCGCCCGCCCGCTCGTCAGCGACGAGGCCGAGGACGGCACCGCGACCGTCGCCGCGATCCAGGGCAACGTCCCGCGCGCGGGGCTCGCCTTCAACGCCCAGCGCCGCGCGGTCCTCGACCACCACGTGCGCGAGACCGAACGCCTGGCCGCCGCGGTGAAGGCGGGCACGGTCAAGCGCCCGGACCTCGTGCTGTGGCCGGAGAACTCCTCCGACATCGACCCGTTCACCAACCCCGACGCGCGCCAGGAGATCGAGGCCGCCGTCAAGGCGATCGGGGTGCCCCTCTCCGTGGGCGGCGTCGTCGAGGGGAAGGACGGCAAGCTCTTCAACGAACAGATCCTGTGGGACCCCGAGAAGGGCCCGACCGACACCTACGACAAGCGGCAGATCCAGCCGTTCGGCGAGTACATCCCGCTGCGCGGCCTCATCGGCGTCTTCAGCAGTGACGTCGACATGGTCCGCCAGGACTTCAGCCGCGGTTCCGAGCCCGGCGTCTTCACCATGGCGGGCACCAAGGTGGGCATCGCGACCTGCTACGAGGCCGCCTTCGACTGGGCCGTGCGCGACACCGTGACCGGCGGCGCCCAGCTCCTCTCGGTGCCCAGCAACAACGCCACCTTCGACCGCAGCGAGATGACCTACCAGCAGCTCGCGATGTCCCGGGTGCGCGCGGTCGAACACAGCCGCGCCGTCACGGTCCCGGTGACCAGCGGCGTCAGCGCGGTGATCATGCCGGACGGCAGGGTGAAGGCGAAGACGAAGTGGTTCACCGCCGCCTCGCTCGTCGAGGACGTGCCGCTGCGCTCCTCGCAGACCCCCGCCACCCGCCTCGGCGTGCTGCCCGAGGGCATCCTCGTCCTGGTCGCCCTCGGCGGCCTCGGCTGGGCCGTGGCGTCCACGCGGACCCGGCGGGCAGCGGCGGAATAGCCGCGACGGGGGAGACGGACCCCCGCGCTCGCGCAGAGTGGTGGCGTGACGCCGTTAGGGTCGGTTTATGGCCACTCCTGATTTCATCCGCACCCTCAGGGCCGACGCCGGCCGGCAACTCCTCTGGCTCCCCGGAGTCACCGCCATCGTCTTCGACGACGAGGGCAGAGTGCTGCTCGGGCGGCGCACCGACAACGGCAGGTGGTCGGTGATCGGCGGGATCCCGGACCCGGGGGAGCAGCCCGCGGAGTGCGCGGTGCGCGAGGTGTACGAGGAGACGGCGGTGCACTGCGTACCCGAACGCGTCGTCCTCGTACAGGCACTCGAACCGGTCACCTATCCCAACGGTGACACGTGCCAGTACATGGACACCACCCTGCGCTGCCGTGCCGTCGGCGGCGAGGCGCGCGTCAACGACGACGAGTCGCTGGAGGTGGCGTGGTTCTACGTCGACGCGCTGCCGGACCTGCACGAGTTCTCGATGTCCCGCATCAAGCTGGCGCTCGCCGACGGCCCCACGTGGTTCGAGCCGGCCGACCGGCGGTGAGGCCCGCGGGCTGACCCCCGCGCCCCGTGAGCCCTCCGTTAGCCTGAGGGCACGATGAACCGTTTGAGCACGTCATGGGGCGCGTACGACCTCACCCGCTTCCCGGAGGACCCCCGCGACCAGCTGCGCGCCTGGTCGGCGGCCGACGCCTATCTGCTGCGGCACCTCGCGGGCGAGGAGGGGTCGGCGGCCGTCGACCTCGGCGGTACCGTGGCCGTCGTCGGCGACCGGTGGGGAGCCCTGACCACCGCCCTCGCGGGGCACGCGCGCGTGCCGGTGCAGATCACCGACTCCTTCCTCGCCCAGCAGGCCACCCGGGCCAACCTGGCCCGAGCGGGACACGCACCGGACGCCGCGCGACTCCTGACGACCAGGGACACTCCGCCCGCGCGCATCGACGTACTCCTGATCCGCGTACCGAAGAGCCTCGCGCTCCTGGAGGACCAGCTCCACCGGCTCGCGCCCGCCCTGCACGAAGACACCGTCGTCATCGGCACCGGCATGGTCACCGAGATCCACACGTCGACCCTGGAACTCTTCGAGCGGCTCATCGGGCCGACGAGGACCACGCTGGCCCGGCAGAAGGCGCGGCTCATCCTCAGCACCCCGGACCCGGCACGCACCCCGGGGCCCAGCCCGTGGCCCGGCCGCTATGTGCTGCCCGCCGACTCCGGTGCGGGCGCGGGCCTGACCGTCGTCAACCACGCGGGGATCTTCTGCGCCGACCGGCTCGACATCGGCACCCGCTTCTTCCTGAAGCACCTGCCACGCGCCCGCCCCGGCGCGCACGTCGTGGACCTCGGCTGCGGCAACGGCGTGCTCGGCACCGCCGCCTCCGTGGCCGCACCCGACGCCACGGTCACCTTCATCGACGAGTCGTTCCAGGCCGTCGCCTCCGCCGAGGCCACCTTCCGGGCCAACGCGGCCGAGGGCGCCGAAGCCGGTTTCGTGGCCGGTGACGCGCTCGCCGCCGTACCCGCCGGGACCGTGGACCTCGTCCTGAACAATCCGCCGTTCCACAGCCACCAGGCCACGACCGGCGCGACCGCCCGGCGCATGTTCAGCGGCGCGCGCGCCGCGCTGCGCCCCGGCGGCGAGCTGTGGGTCATCGGCAACCGCCACCTCGGCTACCACGTGAAACTCCGCAAGCTCTTCGGCAACGCGGAAGTCATGGCGAGCGACCCGAAGTTCGTCGTGCTGCGGGCGGTGAAGGGCCGCCGCTGAGGCCCGCCCGTGCCGCACAGCCCCGCGCGGGGCCGGGGCCGGACGGGTCCCCCTCGGGGCCGCCCAGCGTTCGCGGCGGCGCCGGGGCGGTGGCAGCGTCGGGGGAGGAGAGCCGAAGCCGGTCCGTTCCGCACGACTGACCCGGCGCTCCCGTGGAACCCGCGCCCCAGCACGTACCCGCGGATCCCGCGGCACCCCCGACCCTCGCGAGGAGACCTCATGGCGCCCATGGCGAAGGAGGACCTGGCGGCACTCGACGCACACTGGCGTGCCGCCAACTACCTGTCCGTCGGCCAGATCTATCTGATGGGCAACCCTCTGCTGGCCGAGCCACTGCGGCCCGAGCACATCAAGCCGCGCCTGCTGGGCCACTGGGGCACCTCACCGGGCCTCAACCTCGTGCACACCCACCTCAACCGCGTCATCAAGGAGCGCGACCTGGACGCGCTGTGCGTGTGGGGGCCCGGCCACGGCGGGCCCGCCGTGCTCGCCAACGCGTGGCTGGAGGGCAGCTACACACAGAGGTATCCGGCCGTGACCCGGGACGCGGAGGGCATGGCGCGGCTGTTCCGCCAGTTCTCGTTCCCCGGCGGCGTGCCGAGCCACGTCGCGCCCGAGACGCCCGGCTCGATCCACGAGGGCGGCGAGCTGGGCTACTCCCTCGCACACGCGTACGGAGCTGCCTTCGACAATCCCGACCTGGTCGTGGCCTGCGTGATCGGCGACGGCGAGGCGGAGACGGGGCCGCTGGCGGGCTCCTGGCACTCCAACAAGTTCCTCGACCCCGTGCACGACGGCGCGGTCCTGCCGATCCTCCACCTCAACGGCTACAAGATCGCCAACCCGACGCTGCTCGCCCGGCTCCCCGACGCCGAACTGGACGCGCTGCTCAAGGGCTACGGCCACGAGCCCCTGTATGTCGCGGGCGACGACCCCCTCACGGTCCACCACACGATGGCCGAGGCCATGGACCAGGCGCTGGACCGGATCGCCGCCCTCCAGCGGGCGGCCCGCAACGGCGGCGCGCACACCCGGCACCGCTGGCCCGTGATCGTGCTGCGTACCCCCAAGGGCTGGACCGGCCCCCGGGCCGTGGACGGAGTGCCCGTCGAGAACACCTGGCGCTCCCACCAGGTGCCGCTCTCCGAAGTCCGCGAGAACCCGGACCACCTGCGGCAGCTGGAGCAGTGGCTGCGCTCCTACCGCCCGGACGAACTCTTCGACGCGGACGGCGGCCCCATGGAGGACGTCCTGACGTGCGTGCCCGAGGGCGAGCGCCGCCTCGGTGCCACCCCGCGCGCCAACGGCGGCCTCCTCAGCCGCCCGCTGCCCCTGCCGCCGCTGGAGCGCTTCGCCGTCACGGTCGACGAGCCCGGCGCGACCTCGCACGAGCCGACCCGGGTCGCCGGCGAGCTGCTCGCGAAGGTCATGGCCGACACCGCGGGCCGCCGCGACTTCCGTGTCGTGGGCCCCGACGAGACCGAGTCCAACCGGCTCGGCGCGCTGTACGACGCCACGGGCAAGGCCTGGCAGGAGCGGATGCTCGACACCGACGAGCACCTCGCCCGCGACGGCCGCGTCATGGAGGTCCTCTCCGAACACCTGTGCCAGGGCTGGCTGGAGGGCTACACCCTCACCGGCCGCCACGGCCTGTTCTCCTGCTACGAGGCGTTCGTCCACATCGTCGACTCGATGGTCAACCAGCACATCAAGTGGCTGAAGACCTCGCGGTCCCTGCCGTGGCGCGCGCCGGTGCCGTCCCTCAACTACCTGCTCACCTCGCACGTGTGGCGCCAGGACCACAACGGCTTCTCGCACCAGGACCCCGGCTTCGTGGACCACGTGCTCAACAAGAGTCCCGACGTCGTACGCGTCTATCTGCCGCCGGACGCCAACACCCTGCTCTCGGTGACCGAGCACGTCCTGGGCAGCCGCGACTACGTGAACGTGGTCGTCGCGGGGAAGCAGCCCTGCTTCGACTGGCTCTCCCTCGACGCGGCCCGCGCTCACTGCGCGCGCGGCGCGGGCGTCTGGGAGTGGGCGGGCACGGACGACGGCACGCGCGATCCCGACGTGGTCCTGGCGTGTGCGGGCGATGTGCCGACGCAGGAGGTCATGGCCGCCGCGGGGCTGCTGCGGGAGCTGCTGCCCGAGCTGGCCGTCCGCGTCGTCAACGTCGTCGACATCGCCCGCCTGATGCCCCGCGAGGAGCATCCGCACGGCATGCCTGACTCCGAGTTCGACGCGCTGTTCACCCGGGACCGGCCCGTGATCTTCGCCTACCACGGCTATCCGTGGCTGATCCACCGGCTCGCCTACCGCCGCGACGGGCACGCGAACCTGCATGTACGCGGGTACAAGGAGGCTGGCACGACGACCACGCCGTTCGACATGGTCGTCCGCAACGACCTCGACCGCTACCGCCTCGTCATGGACGTCATCGACCGCGTGCCGGGCCTCGCCGTCCGTGCCACGTCCGTGCGGCAGGCGATGACCGACGCCCGTACGCGCCACCACGCCTGGATCCGCGAGCACGGCACCGACCTGCCCGAGGTGGCCGACTGGACGTGGCCGCACAGCAGTGGCGGATGAGCTGTTCCCCCGGGCCCGCACCGACCTCGGTCCGGGGGCCGTGCATCTGCCGGACTGGCTGACCCCGTCGGCGCAGCTGCGGCTGGTCGAGGCGTGCCGGCGGTGGGCGAGGCCGCCCGCGGGGCTGCGGCCGGTCAGGACGCCCTGGGGCGGCACGATGACGGCGCGGCAGTTCTGCCTCGGCTGGCACTGGTTTCCGTACGGGTACGCGCGCGAGGCCGTCGACGGGGACGGGGCGCCGGTGAAACCGATGCCGTCGTGGCTCGCCGCGCTGGGCCGTTCGGCGGCCGAGGCGGCCGGGTTCGCGGGCGAGGAGGCGTACGACATCGCGCTGGTCAACTTCTACGACGCCGACGCCCGCATGGGCATGCACCGCGACAGCGACGAGAAGTCCGGCGCCCCCGTGGTGTCGCTGAGCCTCGGCGATTCGTGCGTGTTCCGCTTCGGGAACCCGCAGACCCCGAAGGCACGGACGAAGCCGTACACGGACATCGAGCTGCGCAGCGGTGACCTCGTGGTCTTCGGGGGGCCGTCCCGTCTGGCGTACCACGGGGTACCGCGGGTGCTGCCCGGCACCGCGCCGCCGGGTCTCGGCCTGACCGGGCGGCTGAACATCACGTTGCGGGTGAGCGGCCTCGGGGAGGACGGGCCCTGACGGCGTCGCTGCGTTGACGGAAGCGTTCCGCTTGTGCGTCGAGCTGTTCGAGATGCCGGCCGAGACGGTCGAGCGCTTGCTCTCCCCGCGGGCCGAGGCCCGTGCGTTCCATTAGGCGCAGGGTATGCAGCAGGGGGCGCAGGACCTGGTCGCGGTGGGTGGCGAGGTCGTAGATGCCGGAGACGGCGATGCGGGCGGCACGGGTGTGGAAGCCGGGGATGCCGTGGCCGGGCATGGTGAAGTCGCAGATGACGTCGGTGACAGCCTGGGTGAAGAGGTCGGGTGCGAGGTCGAGACCGTCGGCGCACAGGTCACGGTAGAAGAGCATGTGCAGGTTCTCGTCGGCGGCGATGCGGCTCATGAGCTGCTCGCCCAGTGGATCACCGCAGGCACGGCCGGTGTTGCGGTGGGCCTCCCGGGTGGCCATCTCCTGCACCATCAGATAGGCCAGCATGTGAGGAACGTCGTGGTGTTCGCTGCGATAGCCGGCCGAGACGTGGTGCATGCGGTCGCGTTCCAGGCGTACGGGGTCGACGGCCCGGCGCGCGTGCAGGTACGTGCGCAGAGCGTCGGCGTGGCGGGCCTCCTCGGCCGTCCACCGGTGCAGCCAGGTGAGCCAGGCTCCCTCGCGTCCGAACTGGCCCTGGATCTCGTGGTGATAGCTGGGCAGGTTGTCCTCGGTCAGGAGGTTGACGACCAGCGCGTCACGTACGGCGTTCGGAAGGGGAGAGTCGTCAGGGCGCCAGGGGGATCCGGCCAGCGGGCCATCGAAGTCGCGGGCCTGCGACCACGGAACGTAGGTGTGCGGGAACCACTCACGGGCCGTGGCCAGATGCCTGTCGAGACGGCGCTCGACGCCGGGTTCGAGTTCGGCGAGGATGTCGATCTGGCCACGGGCGTGGGGGCGTGGCGTGGGGAGGGACATCGCGGCAGCTCCTTGGCGCGGGCGGCTGGTTCAGCAGCTTTGGAAGACCAGGGCGGCGTTCTGCCCCCCGAAGCCGAATGAGGTGGTGGCCACCGCTCGCATACGCCGCGGACGGGGAACCTTGGTCACGACGTCCAGGTCGATGCCGGTCTCGGGCTGGTCGAGGTTGGCGGTCGGATGGATCAGCTGGTGTCTCAGCGTGAGCGCGCTGACCGCGGCCTCGATGGCTCCGGCCGCGCCCAGGGAGTGCCCCAGGACGCTTTTTGTGGCGGTGACCGGCGGCGGCGTGCCGAAAACGCCGTGCAGCGCGCGGGCTTCCACGCGGTCGTTGAGCGTCGTCGAGGTGGCGTGCGCGTTGACGTGGTCGATGTCCTGCGGGGACAGACCGGCGTCGGTGAGGGCGGCGCGGACCGCGCGCTGCGCGCCCAGGCCCTCCGGGTGCGGTGCCGTGGCGTGGTAGGCGTCGCCGGTCGCGCCGTACCCGGTCAGCAGCGCGTAGGGGCGGGCGCGGCGGGAGCGGGCGTCGGAGGCGCGTTCGAGGACGAGGACGCCCGCGCCCTCGCCCAGAACGAATCCGTCGCGTTCGGAGTCGAAGGGACGGGAGGCGCCTGCCGGGTCGTGGGTTCGGGTGGACAGCGCTCCCATGCGCCAGAAGGACGCCGAGGTGACAGGGCTCGCGCTCTCACTCCCGCCGGCGATGGCGATGTCGCACATCCCCGCGCGCAGGAGGAGGGCGGCGGTCCCGATGGCGGTCGCTCCCGACGCGCATGCCGTGCTGGTGCACAAGGTGGGGCCCTGGGCGCTGAGCAGCATGCCGACGTATCCGGCGGCCATGTTGGGCGCGCTGCGCGGCACGAGTGTGGGCGGGATGGCCTGGAAGCGGCCCTTCTCCATGGCGGTGCACGTGGCCGGTGAGTGGTCGTGGGTCGTGCCGCCCACGCCGATGACAACCGCCACGCGGGGTGCGTCCCAGGCGTCCGGATCCAGGCCCGCGTCGGCGACGGCTTCCCGGGCGGCCGCCACCGCGAAGCTGATGAACGGGTCGGCTCGCCAGGCGAGACCGGGTGCGGCCGCCTTGACGGGGGCGGCGGGGACACGGCAGGCGAACGGAACGGGCAGACCCGTGAGTTCGGGGTCCGGCGCCGCGGTCGATGTGCCTTCGCACAGACGCCGCCAGGTGTCGGAGACGCCCACACCGGCGGCGGTGACCAGACCGATGCCGGTGACAGCGATCTCCGCGGCCGCGCTCATTCGGGTACCAGGTCGCCGGCGCCCACGACGGGGGCCTCCGCCACGGCCTGGATCACGACCCGCGCCGCCTCGCTGTAGGGCATGCCGGGGGTGATCGGCAGGTCGAGGGTGGAGATCTCCTTGTGTGTCTGGGCCTCGATGGCCACCAGGAGTTCCAGGAGTCCCAGGGAATCGAGGCCCAGAGCCTCCAGGGTGGCGTCCTCCGCCAGCCGCTCGGCGGGGATCTCGAATTGCTCGACGACGATCGTCTTCAGCGATTCCTCGGTGAAGGGTGCTTCCGAAAAGGGTGCTTCCGAACCAGTCACGTCGGCCTTCCAGTGGTCGTGAGGATCATGAGCGGACCACCTTGGTACCGGCACTGTCGGAGCCGTGCGGCCAGACACACCCTCGGGCCGGTGAGAATCCCCGCGCCGGGGTGAATCTCTGCGGCTGCCCGGCGGCAGCCGGGGCCCGTGCTGACGGCCGCGGCCGGTGAGCGGCCCCTACTGTCCTGGCCATGGAGAACACGCGCACCGCCGCCGTCCCTGTCTCCTGGGCCGACCGCATGGCGGAGCAAGCACCCTTCGATATTTTCAGCGAGGCCTATCGCGACGACCCGAACCGCTTCACCGAACGGCTGCGCGGTCGGCACGGACCCGTCTACCGCCTTCCCTCCGGTGCGCTGGTGCTCCTCGGTTACGCCGAGTGCGCCGCCGTGCTGCGTGATCCACGGTTCGGACACGGGGCTGCCACCGCGCGTGACATCACCGGCTACGGCGTGCCCGCGCGCTCCTTCCTGCTCACCGATCCGCCCGCTCACGACCGCCAACGGGGCCAGGTCAGCGGCGCCTTCACCGCCCGGGCCACCGACCAGCTCCGTCCCGGGATGGAACAGCGTGTCGCCGAGCTGATCGACCAGGCCTGGCGACAGCGCGAGGTGGACGTCGTCGCCGACCTCGCGCGACCACTGGCGGCCTCGGCGCTCTCGGAGGTGCTGGGCCTGCCACCCGGACACGAGCGCCACTTCGGGGAGATCGCGGAACTCCTCGTGCGCGGCACCGACCCGCAACAGCCCACCGATCCCGCTACCCGGTCGCGCATCGCCCGGGCCCGCACCGACTTCGTCCGGATCTTCACCCAGGTGCTGCGCCGTCCTCCCGAGGAGTGCGGCGCCGGCGTCATCGGCTCCCTGGCCCACGGTGGCGCGCGGGGAGAGGGCCCCGTACCGCTGAGCGAGGCCGTCGCCACCTGCGGACAGATCATCGCCGCGGGGTACGAAACGACGGTAGGGCTGATCGCGAACGGCCTGTACGCCCTGTTCCGCCATCCCGAGGAGCGCGAGCGCCTGGAGGCCACCGGCTTCCACCCCGCCCCCGTGGCCACGGCCGTGGAGGAGCTGATGCGCTACGACCCGCCCATTCACCTCGCGGTGCGCACCGCGCTCACCGAGGCCGAAGTGGGTGACACCCGAGTCCCCCGAGGGACGATCCTCACCTTGATGCTCAATGCCGCCAACCGGGACCCCGGCGTCTACGCCGATCCCCACCGCCTGGACCTTCGGCGCACCGGCAGGCACCTCGCGTTCGGCCTTGGACCCCACTTCTGTCTGGGGGCGCCTCTTGCCCGGCTGGAAGCACAACTCATGCTCCCCGCCCTGCTGCGCTGCCGACCGGAGCTGGCGGAGGACCGGGTGACCTATGGCTGCGGCTTCGTGGCCCGCCGCGTCCAGCGGCTCCGCGTCCGCCTCACCAGACGGCCCGCGCTGTAGGACACGGCCGCGGCGTCGGCCGGTGCTGCCGACGCCCGCCCAAGGGCCTGGGCAGGGGCCTCAAGCAGCTTCGTGGAAGACCAGCCCGAGCGACCTGCGCAGGCCCGAGCGCACCACGCTGACACCGTGCCGCACCGGGCTCGCCGACCAGCCGCGCGCCGAGCGGACGGGGCGGTCGCGGGTGGTGAAGACCAGGCCGTGGCCCTGCTCCAGGACAGTCGACGTGCCGCGTGACTGTGCCCGAGGGCGCTGCTCGACCAGCAGGAACTCGCCGCCCGTGTAGTCGGCGCCCTGCTCGTCCAGGCCGATGACGACCTGGAGCGGGAAGACCAGGTCGCCGAAGAGGTCGCGGTGCAGGGCGTTCCAGTCGCCCTCCTCGTAGCGCAGCAGGATCTGCGCGGACTTGGTCTGGCCTGCGGCGTGGCACCGCGCCAGCCACTCGTCGAGGGAGTCGGGCCAGGGCGCCGGGCGGCCCAGGCGGTCCGCCCAGTCGCGTGCCACGGTCAGCAGGTGGGGGTAGAGGGCCGCCCGCAGCGCGGCCACCGGGCGGGGGAGGTCATGGGTGAAATAGCGGTACTGGCCGGAGCCGAAGCGGTGGCGTGCCATGTCGACCGTGGAGCGGAACCGGGCCGCGTCGTCGTAGAGCCCCGCGATCCGGCGGCACTCGGCGGGGTCGATGAGTTGCGGGGTGAGCGCGCAGCCGTGCGTGTCCAGCTCGGTGGCGAGCGCGGTCCAGTCGGCCGCGTCGACCGCCGCCGTGATCGCCCGCGCGCTGGTCATGCCGCTTCCAGGTCGAGCAGGTGGCGCTTGCGCTCCAGGCCGGCCGCGTACCCGGTCAGGGAGCCGTCGGCGCCGATCACCCGGTGGCAGGGGCGCACGACGAGCAGCGGGTTGCGGCCGATGGCCGTGCCCAGGGCCCGGACCGCGGCCCGGGACAGGCCCAGCTGTTCCGCGAGGCGTCCGTAGGTGGTCGTGGTGCCGTAGGGGACCGTGTCCAGGGCGTCCCAGACCCTGCGCTGGAAGGCGGTGCCCGCCCCGGCGGCGTACTCGATGTCGAAGTGGGTCAGGCTCCCGGCGAAGTACGAACGCAGCTGGGCGGCGATCGCTTCGAACGCGTCGTCGTCGCGGGTCCAGCCGTCCAGGACGACGGCCGCGCCCTTCTGGCCCGGCATGGACAGCGAGACGAGCGCGGTGCCGCCCTTGGCGGTGGCCGATGCCTCGCCCACCAGCAGCAACTCGCCCAGCGGGCTGTCTGTCGTCGTGTAGACGGTCATCGGACTCTCCTTGGGTGCGGGGGGTGACTGGAATCCAGTCTGCGTCCCGCGCGGGGTGGCGGCTGGCGGGATTCGGACATGGCGCTCGCCCGGCCAGAGCCCCGCCCAAGCGCCCGATCCGCCCCGGGCCCGCCCGAGCGCCCGATCCGCCCCGAGCCCGCCCGAGCGCCCGAGTCGACCCGGGCCCGCCCGAGCCGACCTGTGCCGGGCCGTGAGACGCCGCTCACGCTTTATGCAACTAGTTGCACAACACTTTGCGCGTCGTCTACAACTGTCCTGTAGACACCGCGTACGGAGGGGCCCGCATGAGCCGTTACCCGAACCTGCTCAACCCGCTCGACCTGGGCTTCACGACCCTGCCCAACCGGGTCCTGATGGGCTCCATGCACGTGGGCCTGGAGGAGGCGCCGAACGGCTTCGAGCGCATGGCGGAGTTCTACGCGACCCGCGCGCGCGGCGGCGTCGGCCTCATCGTCACCGGCGGCATCGCCCCGAACGACGCGGGACGCCCCTACCCCGGCGGCGCCAGGATGACGACCGAGGCGGAGGCCGCGCAGCACGCGGGCGTCACCGCGGCCGTACACGCCGAGGGCGGCAGGATCGCGATGCAGATCCTGCACTTCGGGCGGTACGCCTACCACCCCGACCTCGTCGCACCGAGCGCCATCCAGGCGCCGATCAGCCCCTCGGTGCCGCGCGCCCTCAGCGACGACGAGGTCGACCAGACCATCGAGGACTTCGTCCGCGCCGCGGGCCTCGCCAAGCTCGCGGGCTACGACGGCGTCGAGATCATGGGCTCCGAGGGCTACCTGATCAACGAGTTCATCGCGGCCCCCACCAACCAGCGCACCGACCGCTGGGGCGGCGCCTACGAGAACCGCATCCGCTTCCCTGTCGAGATCGTCCGCCGCACCCGCGAGCGCGTCGGCGCGGACTTCATCATCATCTACCGCCTCTCCATGCTCGACCTGGTCCCCGGCGGCTCCACCCTCGACGAGGTCGTCCAGCTCGCCAAGGAGATCGAGGCCGCGGGCGCCACGATCATCAACACCGGCATCGGCTGGCACGAGGCACGCATCCCCACCATCGCGACCTCGGTGCCGCGTGGCGCCTACAGCTTCGTCACCAAGAAGCTGATGGGCGAGGTCTCCATACCGCTCGTCACCACCAACCGCATCAACACCCCGGAGATCGCCGAGCAGTTGCTCGCCGAGGGCGCCGCCGACATGGTGTCCCTGGCCCGCCCGCTCCTCGCCGACCCCGACTTCGTCGCCAAGGCGAAGGCCGAGCGGCCCGAGGCGATCAACACCTGCATCGGCTGCAACCAGGCCTGCCTCGACCACACCTTCAACCTCCAGATCACCTCCTGCCTGGTGAACCCGCGCGCCTGCCACGAGACCGAACTGGTGCTCGCGCCGACCCGCACCAGGAAGCGTCTCGCCGTCGTCGGCGCGGGCCCCGCCGGACTCGCCTTCGCCGTCTCGGCGGCCGAGCGCGGCCACGACGTGACCCTCTTCGACGCCGCCTCCGAGATCGGCGGGCAGCTCAACGTCGCCCGCAAGGTCCCCGGCAAGGAGGAGTTCGACGAGACCCTGCGCTACTACCGCACGCAGCTCGAACTGCGTGGCGTGAGCGTCGAGTTGAACACCGTCGTGACCGCCGAGGAGCTTGTTGGTGCCGCGTACGACGACGTGGTCGTCGCCACCGGCGTCACCCCTCGCACCCCCGAGATCCCCGGCATCGACCACCCCAGCGTCGTCGGCTACCTCGACGTGCTGCGCGACAGCGCGCCCGTGGGGGAGCGGGTCGCGATCATCGGCGCGGGCGGCATCGGCTTCGACGTCGCCGAGTACCTCACCGACGGCGGCGAGAAGGCGAGCCTGGACCCGGCGACGTACTTCCGCCAGTGGGGCGTCGACATGGACTACCGCGAGCGCGGCGGGCTCACCCGGCCCGAGCGGCCCGCCCCGCCTCGCACGGTCCACCTGCTCCAGCGCAAGACGTCCAAGGTCGGCCAGGGCCTCGGCAAGACCACGGGCTGGATCCACCGCACCGAGCTGCGCCACCGCGGCGTCACGATGGTGGCGGGCGCGAGCTACGACCTCATCGACGACGCGGGCCTGCACATCACGGTCGACGGCGTGTCCTCCGTCATCCCCGTCGACACCGTCGTCCTGTGCACCGGCCAGGAACCGCGCCGCGGCCTGTACGACGAGCTGCTCGCCGCCGGGTGCAGCGCGCACCTCATCGGCGGCGCCGACGTGGCCGCCGAGCTGGACGCCAAGCGCGCCATCAAGCAGGGCACGGAGCTGGCCGCGACCCTCTGAGCCCGTCCTTAGGATTGCCCCCATGTCACTCCCGCACGCGATCCTCACCGCTCTCCTCGAGAAGCCGTCGTCGGGGCTCGAACTGACCCGCAGGTTCGACAAGTCGATCGGTTACTTCTGGTCGGCCACGCACCAGCAGATCTACCGCGAGCTGGGCAGGCTGGAGCGCGAGGGGTCGATCCGCGCGCTGCCGCGGCAGGGGGTGGCGCGCGGCCAGAAGAAGGAGTACGAGGTCCTGCCGGCGGGCCGCGCCGAACTGGCCCGCTGGACCGCGACCGGCCAGGACCCGAAGCCGATGCGCGACACCCTTCTGCTGCGCCTGCGGGCGGCGGCGGTCGTCGGCATGGACGGCATCCAGGCGGACCTGCACCGCCATCTCGCCCTGCACCGACGCCAGTTGGCGGAGTACGAGGAGATCGAGCGGCGGGACTTCCCCCCGGAGAGGGACGCGGTCGAGGACCGGCTGCGACATGTGGTGCTGCGCGCGGGCATCGACCTGGAGACGTTCTGGACGCAGTGGCTCACGCGGACGATCGAGGAACTCGAAGGGCTGTGACGCCGGGGCGCTGGGGCGCTGGCCGAGGTCTGCGCCGCCCTGGGCCCGGCTGGGGCTGGGCCGAACCCGGGGCGCGCCGGATGTCGGGTGGGTGCGGCGCCTGCCGGGGTGATGAGTACGCCGGAGGCATAGAGGTGCGGGGGGCGGTGGGTGGTCCTGGGGGTGTTCCGCGGCCCGGGGTTGGCGCCGGGGCGAGCGTGCCGGATGTCGGGTGGGTGCGGCGCCTGCCGGGGGTGGTGTGTACGTCGGAGGGGCAAGGCGCGGGGGACGGTGGGTAGTCCCGGGTGCCCCGTGGCCTGGGGCCGGGGGGAGTGTGCCGGATGCCGGATGGGCAGACGTGCGGGGGCGGCGGGTAGTCCTAGGGGCCCCGCGGCCCGGGGCGAGCGTGCCGGATGCCTGATAAGTGCGGGCCCTCCCGGAGATGGTGCGTACGCCCGAGGGGCAAAGGTGCGGGGCCGACGGGGTAGTCCTGGGGGTGCCGCACGGCCTGGCACCGGGGTGAGCGTGCCGGATGCCCGATGGGTGCGGCCCCTCTCGGGGGGCGTACGCAAAGGTGCGGGGTCGGCGTCGGGGCCGGGCCGGGGGCGAGGCTCCGCGGGCCGTGGCCAGCGGCCCGGATGTCTGATGGGTATGGCCCCTCCGGGGTGGCGCGGACGCCCGAGGGTAAAGGTGCGGGGCGACCCGCCTGCCTGCGTGGTCCTCGCGGCGGCTGCCGCCCACCCGGTGTGGTGATGGGTGGGCGGCAGCCGTAGGTGCCGCTGTTGTGCCGGGACCGGCGTCAGAGCCGGTTGCCCGCGGCGCGTCGCCGCAGGTACCAGAGGCCGCCGCCCGCGGCCGCCGTGGCCACCAGGGCCCCGCCGGTGACGAGCGTGAGCGAGCCCCGGTCCTCCGAACCGCCCCCGAGTCCACCCCGGACGCCGCGCGATGGCGTGGCCGTCGAGGAGGCCGTCGGCGTGCCGCCGACGGTGACGGTCTGAGGCCCGGCCTGCGAGCCGTCCTGACAAGCGACCAGGACCGTGTAGGAGCCGGCACTGACATTCCGCCAGGTGGCGCTGCCATTCGTCAGCGGCATCTGCTGGCCGCCCGCGAAGCTCGCGTTGCCGGCGCCCATCAGTGAGGCCGTTCCGCCGGTGGCACACGCGGCGGTGGTGACCTGCACAGTGGACCCGGTGGCGGTCACGGAGATCCCGCCGCCCGCGAACGCCGACGGAGCGGCCAGCGCCAGCGGCAGCGCGGCGGCGGCTACGGTCAGGCCGGCACGGACATATATCTGACTAGTACGCATGAGTCTGCCCTCCGGTGGCACGGGAGGCGGTACAACCCATGCGCCGCCGCGGATCGGGGAACGCCCGTGCTACCTGACGAAGAGCCAACGTGCCGTGGGCGAGGACCGCATGCGGACTGCCTCCGGGCAGGTGACGGAATCCTTCGTCCGGCGCACAGCTGACCCGCCGTCACCCGCCGCAGGCCTCACTGGGGGGCCGGCACGAGCCCGTCCGCGACCAGGCCCTCGTACACGGCCTGACCGAGCGCCTGCACCGCGGACTGCGGGCGCACCATCACCGTGAATTCCTTGATCCGGCCCTCCGCGTCGAAGTGCAGCAGGTCGATGCCGTGGATCTCCTTGCCGCGCACGGTCGTACGGAACAGCAGTACGGCCGACTCGGCCTCGCCGCCGTCGGCGCTCGTCCGCGCCTCTCCGGTGTGCGACCCGACGTACCGGAAGTCCTCGAACGTCCGCAGCAGCACGCCGAAGAGCCCGAGCACCATCGGCCTGCCCTCGAAGGGGGTGAACTTCACCGGGCTGTAGAAGCGGATGTCCGGTGTGAACAGATCCTCCAGCGCGTCGAGGTCGCGCTTCTCGACAAGGGCGCGGAAGCGCTCGGCGGTGGGATGCATGGGATGCATGGCGGTCCTCCAGGGCATAGAGCATCGGGCATAGTCATCAATCTGACTACTCAGATTGATGACTATGATGGGGTGCGAGACAGTCAAAGGGAAGGGAAGGGGGGAGCCGGGCGATGGCTCTGCGGCACGCGGTGCTCGCGGCACTGCTGGACGGCGAGTACAGCGGCTATCAGCTGGCCAAGGGCTTCGATATCGGCGTGGCCAACTTCTGGCACGCCCTGCCCCAGCAGCTCTACGCCGAACTGGCCAAGCTGGAGACGGAAGGCCTGATCACCGGCCGGGAGGTGGTCCAGGAGGGCCGTCCGAACAAGCGGCTGTTCCGCGTCACCGACGAGGGCCTCGCCGAGATGGAGCGGTTCGCGGCACGTGCCGCCAAGCCGTCCTTCATCCGCGACGACCTGCTCGTCAAGGTGCAAGCCGTCGACGGCGTCGCCGCGGGACCGGTGATCGAGCAGCTCACCGAGCGCGCCGAGATGGCCGACGCCAAGATCGAGCTTCTCGAAAAGCTCCTGGTGAAACTGCGCGGCGGCGCGGGCGAGGACGAGTTCCTGCGCACCGGCGAGCGCGTCGGCCCCTATCTGACCTGTCTGCGCGGGCTTGCCTTCGAACGCGAGTCCCGTGACTGGTGCCGGCGCACGGCGGCCCTGTTGAGCGAGCGGGCCGCCGGCGCGCGCGGGCGTCGCCGAGGGGCGGCGTCAGCCCGTGGTGACCGTCCGCCCGGGTGAGTAGGCGCCCCACGTTCCGTCGGGCAGCTTGGGCCGGATCCGCACCTGGTGCCGCTCCCCGGCCTTCCTGCCGATGTAGAAGCTGTGCTCGGCCTTGCCGCGCGGCGCCGTTCCGCCGAAGACGAGCGAGGTGGCGGTGCGGCCGTCCAGCTGGATCTGGTACTCCGTCACCGCGCCGCCCGTGCGCGGCGGCGTCCAGGACAGATCGATGTAGTACGCCCCGTCGGCGCGGTGGGTCGCGGCCCGGAACCCGATGGGTGCCGTCGCGCGCCCCGCGTCCTTTCCGGCCGCGGTGGTGAGCCGGACCTGCGGGCTCGCGGCCGAGAAGTTGTCGGCGGCGTCGCGGGCCTTGACCGTGAAGGTGTAGTCGGTGCCGGGCCGCAACCCGGTGACCAGTGTCGCGGTCTGCCCACCGCCCACGCTGTGGATCTTCGAGCTGCCCTGGTAGATCTCGTACGAGGCCACGGCCCGGTTGTCCGTCGACCTCCCCCAGGACAGCATCGCCGACCGGTTCCCCTCGGCCTCCCCGCGAAGCCGTGCGGGCCGGGTCGGCGGCTTGTGGTCGGCGGCGGCCGCGGCGGGCGTCGTGACGGTGAGCCTCCTGCTGTCCGGGCTGACGTTCCCCTCGGCGTCGCGGGCGCGCACGGTGAAGGCGTACGTGGTCGACGGTTTCAGGCCGACGATGTCCACCATGTGCTTCCTGCCGGGCACGTCCTTGACCTTCTTGGTGTCGCGGTAGACCTCGTAGCCGGTGACCTCGGTGTCGTCGGTGGCTTGGTTCCACATGACGTGGGCGGTGGTGGCGCTGCCCGCCTCCACGGTGAGGCCCCGGGGCGCCGCCGGGGGCCCGGTGTCCTGCCGGTCGTCCCGGCCGCCCCCCGCGCAACCGCTCAGCGCCACCGCGACGACGACGGTCAGCAGGGCCGACGGGGTGGACAGGTGGGGGGTCCGTCGCACGGTGCCGCCTTCCACTCGACGCCATTGGTCCGGACCTATTGGACAGGGGTGGGCGGGCCACATCAAGAGGTCGTACGTGCCCCGTTCCGGTCGGCGGGTTCGGTCGGCGGGCTCGGGTCGGCGGGCTCCGGGGGCCGTCGCTGCCGCTGGTCGCCTCCGAGGGCGGGTCACACCTTCCGGTAGGCGTACGCCTCCCGGGCCGCCGACTCGACCGCGGCGAGGTCGGCGCCGGCCGACGCGGTCACCACGGCCGCCACCGCTCCCTCCACGAACGGCGCGTCCACCAGGCGGGCACCGTCCGGGAGTTCGTCGCCCTCGGCGATGAGCGCCTTCACGGTGAGGACGGCGCTGCCGAGGTCGGCGAGGATCGCGACGCCCGCTCCCCGGTCCACCTGCGCCGCGGCCGCCGAGATCAGCTCCGCGCTCGTCCCGAGGCCCCCGTCCTCCGTCCCGCCGGCGGCGGCCACGGGGGCCGTGGTGGCGCCCCCGGCGAGCCCCGCGGCGAGGGCGGCCACCGCCTCGGCGACGGGGCCGCTGTGCGACACGAGGACGATGCCGACCAGCGGGCCGGCCAACGGATCGTCAGCCATCGCCCGCCGCCCGCCCGCCCGCGCCCGCCGCGGTGTCGGCGAGCGCCTCGAAGAGCAGCGCCGACGAGGTCGCGCCCGGGTCCTGGTGCCCGATGCTGCGCTCGCCCAGATAGCTGGCCCGGCCCTTGCGCGCCAGCAGCGGCGTGGTCGCGAGCGCGCCCTCCCGCGCGGCGTCGCGCGCCGCGCCGAACGACGTGCTGAGCGCGTCCACCCCGGGGACGAGGGCGTCCAGCATCGTCTTGTCGCCGGGCGCGGCGCCGCCGAGCGCGGCCACGGCGTCGACGCCGGTGCGCAGCGCCTCGGCGAAGCTCGCCTCGTCGACCTCGGCGTCGTCGCCGAGCGCCTTGCCGGTGCGGCGCAGCAGTGTGCCGTAGAGCGGCCCGGACGCACCGCCCACGGTGGAGATCAACTGCCGTCCCGCCAGGGTGAGGACGGCCCCCGGGGTGGTGGGCGCCTCCTTCTCCAGGGTGGCCGCGACGGCGGTGAACCCGCGCTGGAGGTTGCTGCCGTGGTCGGCGTCACCGATGGGCGAGTCCAGCTCCGTGAGCCGCGCGGCCTCACGGTCGACGGCCGAGGCGGCGGTCGTCAGCCAGCGGCGGAAGAAGTCGGCGTCGAGCACGGGTTCTCCTTTGCATGATCGGTCTTGCATGATCGGTCTTGCGCGATCGGTCTTTCGTGATCGGATCGGTTTCGCGTGATCGGTCGAGCGGGCGTGGGCCGGGTGTCAGACGCCCCAGCGGAGCGCCGCGGTCCTGACCGGCGCGTCCCAGAGCCGCAGCAGTTCCTCGTCGACCTGGCAGAGCGTGACGGATGCCCCGGCCATGTCCAGCGAGGTCACGTAGTTGTCGACGAGCGTGCGCGCCACGGGCACGCCCCGCTCGACGAGGACGCGCTGCACCTCGGCGTTGAAGCCGTACAGCTCCAGGAGCGGCGTGCCTCCCATGCCGTTGACGAGCAGCAGCACGGGATTGCGCGGGCGCAGGTCCTCCAGTACGGCGTTCACGGCGAAGTCGGCGATCTCGCGGGAGGTCATCATCGGGCGCCGCTCACGCCCCGGCTCGCCATGGATGCCGACGCCCAACTCCAACTGTCCTGCGGGTAGTTCGAAGGTAGGGCCACCCTTGGCCGGGGTGGTGCACGCGGTCAGGGCCACCCCGAAGCTGCGCGAGTTCTCGTTGACCCGACGGGCGACCGCCTCGACCCGCTCAAGCGGCATGCCCGCGTCGGCCGCGGCGCCCGCCAGTTTCTCGACGAAGAGTGTCGCGCCGGTACCGCGGCGCCCGGCGGTGTAGAGGCTGTCGGTGACCGCCACGTCGTCGTTGACGAGGACCTTCGCCACCTGGATGCCCTCGTCCTCGGCCAGCTCCGCCGCCATGTCGAAGTTGAGCACGTCACCGGTGTAGTTCTTCACGACGAACAGCACACCTGCGCCGCTGTCCACGGCGGCCGCGGCCCGCACCATCTGATCCGGCACGGGCGAGGTGAACACCTCCCCGGGGCAGGCGGCGGAGAGCATTCCCGGCCCCACGAACCCGCCGTGCAGCGGCTCGTGCCCGGACCCGCCGCCCGAGACGAGGGCGACCTTCCCGGCGACGGGGGCGTCCCTGCGGACGATCACGCGGTTCTCGACGTCGACCGTCAGCTCGGGGTGCGCGGCGGCCATGCCCCGCAGCGCGTCGGCGACGACCGTCTCGGCGACATTGATGAGCATCTTCACGGGGGACCTCCTGGTGAGAGGGCGGCTGCTGCAAACGGTATACGCGGGCGCGGCACGGCG
Source organism: Streptomyces sp. NRRL S-920 (assembly GCF_000717945.1). NCBI lineage: Bacteria > Bacillati > Actinomycetota > Actinomycetes > Kitasatosporales > Streptomycetaceae > Streptomyces > Streptomyces sp. NRRL S-920. The sequence continues at coordinate 72,671 of NZ_JODF01000002.1, read as the reverse complement.
CGGGGCGGTCCGGTGTGCTGCGCGGCGCGGGGCGGGGCGAGGCGGCCCGATGCGGCCACTCCGCGGATGAGCCGGGCGTTCTCCGGTCGGCTCGGCGGCTTGAAACGCCGGGCGCTCACCGGCGCACAGGGGCGTCGCGCCCGCTCCGCCGACCGCCCCTCGTGCTCCCGCGCGACGTGCGGCAACCATGGACCGGGCCCGCCCACCCCCCGACGGTTGACGCAGCATCACATCCGGCACCTGCGACAGAGGAGATGCCCGTGATCCACATCAGCGAATCCCTCGTGCTCCAGACCGTCGAGGGCTTCCTCACCCCCGACGAGCTGACCACTCTGCGCAAGATCATGGACGCCGACCCGCAACTCGCCGGCTGGGCCCCGCGCTTCGAGGCGGAGGTCGTCACCGCTCCGCCGCAGGCCCAGGAAATTCTCCAGCAGGCCACCACCAGGGCCGTGCCCGCCCTCCGGCGCGCCATCCCGTCCCTGCGGTACGCCGCGCCCTGGGCCTACACCGTCCTGACGGCCGGGCAGCGCATCCCCACGCACGTGGACGGCATACCGGACCCGGGCACCGAGCACTGCCGCCTCGGCAGGATCGGCGTCGTGCTGGAGGAGGCGGACAGCGGCGGGGAGTTCTACGTCGATACCACCGCCGACGACGGTATCTGGAGCGGGCGGGTCGTCGGCGAGAAGGAGAACTTCCTGCCCGGGACACCGCTGACCAGGAGCGTGCCGCACGCCCCCGGCCCCGACAGCTACCCGCACCACAGCGTCCCGGAATGGCTGGCCGCCGCCGATCGCACCCGCTGGCTCACGGACGCCGGCGCGGGCGTCGCCGTCGCCTACGGCGCCCAGGTCATCCACGGGGTACGGCCCGTACGCGGCGGCCGGCTGAGGAAGTTCGTCACGGACCTGCTGACCTGACGGGCGGCATGCCACCGCCGTCCCGCCCGGCTTCACGCGCCGCGCGCACCACGCGGGCCCGGTGCTCCTCCCATCAGGCCGCACTACCCGGGGCGGACGGCGGTCACCAGGAGGGCGGTGCTGAGCAGACGCACGGCGCCGTCACGCTCGTAGGGACGCAGGATCTCCGTGAGCCTGTGCCGGGCGCGGTCCTGGGCCTCGGGCGCGACCTGGCTCATCAGATGGCGTCCGGGCCCGGAGCCGAGGAGGAGGCCTGCCGCGTCCGCCGCGTCCCGCCCCCAGATTCCGTACGCCTCCACGCGCTCCGTCCCGATCCGCTCGAACCCGGCGTCCGCCAACAGACCGCGTGTCCGGTCCGCGTCCGCGAGGGAGAACATGCCGGGGCCTCCGGGTGCGCCGAAACCGCCGACGGGAAGGATGCCGCGCAGCGCGCCGAACGCCCGCAGCCATGCGTTGTCCTCGGGGTACGCGCCGCAGATGAACGCCGCGCGCCCGCCGGGGCGCAGCGCCCGGCCGATGTTGGCGAACGCCGCCACGGGGTCCGCGAAGAACAGCACGCCGTAACGGCTGATCGCGACGTCGTACGCGCCTTCCGCGAGGGCGTGGACCTGGGCGTCCCCCTGTTCGAAGGTGACGTTGTCGAGGCCCTCCTGCCGCGCGGTCAGGCGCGCGCGCTCCAGCATCGGCGCCGACAGGTCGAGGCCGAGGGCATGGCCGCGGCTCGCCCGGCGCGCGGCGAGCCCGGTCGTCCGGCCCGCCCCGCAGCCGATGTCCAGGACGCGGTCGTGCTCGTCGATCGAGGCGGCGGCCAGGAGCGGGGCGTCGAAGCCCCCGTTCACCGCGTCCCAGCGATCCTGGTTGCGCGCCCAGTGCTCGCCCTCGTAGCCGTTCCACGCCTGCGCCTGCTCGATGTTGACGATGTCCCGCACGCTGTCCGCCCCCTGGTGGCCGAGGCGCCCCACCCGACTAGTATGGGCGCTCGCCCAAACAGTATGGGCGAGCGCCCATACTGGCAAGGGGCGTCCGTGCCACAGGAGGAGAATCCATGTCACCGCGCGGAGTAGCGATCCCCGGCCTTCGGCAGCGGCTCTTCGACGCCGCCGAGCGGATCGTCGCCCGGGACGGCGCGTCGGCCCTGACCAGCAGGGCGATCACGGGCGAAGCGGGCTGCGCCAAGGGGGTGTTGCACACGCACTTCGGGGGAGTGGACGCGTTCGTCGCCGAGTTGGTGCTCGACCGGTTCGCGCGCACCGCGACAGAGGCCGCGAAGCTGCCCGCCCGCGCGGGCCGGCACACCGTCGCGGACAACCTCGTCGACGTCGCGCTGTCGCTCCTGAACTCCCTCGCCCCCGGGGTCGTGGGCCTGGCCATGGCCAGCCACGCCACCTCCCGGGCCATCCGCGAGGCGCTGGCGGCGGGCGCGCCGGGCTTCACCGCGATCCAGGATGCGCTCACCGACTACCTGGACGCCGAACTGCGCCTCGGCCGCCTGGCGGACGGTGCCGACACCGCCGCGATGGCGCTCGCCCTTGTCGGTACCGTCCACCATCTCCTGATGACCGGCTGGGCCGGCCCGCCCGACCCCCGCGAGCAGACGGAACGGCTGGTGGCACTGCTCGTATCCCGCTGAGTCCGGGCCCGGCGGTGCCGAGGCCCACCCCGGTGACGTGACGGGGCGCGCCCGTACGGGTCACCAGAACGAGCCGCGTCCGCCGCCCCGGCCTTGAATGGACAGGTGACCGCGCCTCCCGACGACTGCCTCGCGCGCAACGAGTGGATCTGCGGCGAGTATCTGAGCACCCGCCGCCAGATCCTGCTCGACGCGGTCGTCCAGCACCTCCAGCTGACCGCCCTGTCCGTACTGATCGCGCTGGTCATCGCCGTGCCCCTCGCCGTGCTCGCCCGCCGCTGGGGATGGGCGGCGGGCCCGGTCCTCGCGCTCACCACGATCCTGTACACCATCCCCTCGCTCGCGATGTTCTCGCTGCTGCTCCCGGTGTACGGGCTCTCCGCCTCCCTCGTCGTCGCGGGCCTCGTCCTCTACTCGCTCACCCTGCTCGTACGGAACATCCTCGCCGGGCTCCGAGCGGTCCCCGAGGACACCCGGCAGGCCGCCCGCGGCATGGGATACGGCCCCGTCCGCCTCCTCCTCGCCGTCGAACTGCCCCTCGCGCTGCCAGCCGCCATGGCGGGCCTGCGCATCGCCATGGTCTCCGCGGTCTCCCTGGTCACCGTCGGCGCGATCGTCGGCTTCGGCGGCCTCGGCAACCTCATCTACGCGGGCATGAACACCTACTTCAAGGCACAGGTACTCACCGCATCCGTCCTCTGTGTCGTCATCGCCGTCGCCGCCGATGTGCTGCTCCTCGGCGTACAGCGCCTCCTCACCCCCTGGGAGAGAGCGTCGGGGGCGGCCCGCCCATGAAGACACTCGGCGACGCCTGGGCGTGGCTCGCGGACTCCGCCCACTGGGCCGGCGACGACGGCATCTGGCACCGGCTCACCCAGCACCTCGTACTGACTGCCGTCTGCCTGCTGATCAGCTGCATGATCGCCCTGCCCGTCGCACTTGTCCTCGGCCACCTCGGCAAGGGCGGCGCCCTCGCGGTGAACATCTCCAACGTGGGCCGCGCGGTCCCCACCTTCGCGGTGCTCGTCCTGCTGCTCCTCACCCCGCTCGGCAAGTGGGGCGACGGCCCGACCGTCGTCGCCCTCGTCCTGTTCGCCGTGCCGCCGCTGCTCACCAACGCGTACGTGGGGATGCGCGGGGTCGACCGCGGAGTGGTGCAGGCGGCGCGCGGCATGGGGATGACCGGGCGCCAGATGCTCTGGCGGGTCGAACTGCCGCTCGCGCTTCCCCTGGTCCTCAGCGGCGTGCGCATCGCCGCCGTGCAACTCGTCGCCACCGCCACCATCGCCGCGCTCGCCGGCGGCGGCGGGCTCGGCCGGATCATCACCGCGGGCTTCAACCTGGCGAGCACCCCGCAGGTCGTGGCGGGCGCCGTGCTCGTCGCCGTGTTCGCGCTGCTCGTCGAGGGCGTCTTCGAGGTGGCCGAGCGGGTCGCGCCGAGGTGGGCGCGGGGGCGGGGGAGCGCCGGATGAGACGGCACACCGCCCTGGCCGCGGCCCTCCTCGCCCTGGTCGCGGGCTGCGCGTCCGGGCCCGCGCTGGAGAACCGGGGCGAGGTCACCGCACCCCCCGGGGACAGCAAGAACCTCGTCGTCGGCTCCGCGGGCTTCACCGAGTCCGACCTGCTCGCCCAGATGTACGCGCTGCTCCTGAAGAAAGCCGGATACGGTACGCGGATCCTCTCCGTGGCCAACCGCGAGCTGTACGAACCCGCCCTGGAGGCCGGTCAGATCGACGTCGTACCCGAGTACGCGGCGACCTTCGCGGACTGGCTCAACGCAAAGAAGAACGGCGCCGACGCGCCGCCCGTCGGTTCGCCCGACCTCGACACGACCATGAAGGCCCTGCGCCGCCTCGCCGCCCCGCGCGGCCTGACCGTCCTCGACCCCGGCAGGGCGGTCGACCAGAACGCCTTCGCCGTCGCCGCGTCGTACGCCCGGCAGCACCGGCTGAAGACCCTCGGCGACCTGGGCAGGTCGGGCCTGGGGGTACGGCTCGCGGCGGGCGACGAATGCGTACGGCGCCCCTACTGCGCGCCGGGCCTGAAGAAGGTCTACGGCATCGACATCACCGGCGTCGACCCCAAGGGCGTCGGCACGACGCAGGCCAAGAAGGCCGTGCAGAGCGGACAGGACCAGATGGTGCTCACGACGTCCACGGACGCGACGCTCGACGACTTCGGGCTCGTACTCCTCAAGGACGACAAGCGGTTGCAGAACGCCGACTACATCGTGCCCGTCGTCAACCGCTCGCGGGCGGGCAGCGAGGGCGTCGCGGCTGCGCTCGGGCGGCTCAACTCCGTGCTGACCACGGCCGACCTCGCGTCCATGAATGAGCAGGTGGACAGCTGGCGGCGGCTGCCGCAGGACGTGGCGCGGGCCTATTTGCAGGACAAGGGGCTGCTGTGAATCCTCCGCTGCGGGCGCCTCGTGGCTTGTCGCGCAGTTCCCCGCGCCCCTTACAGGGGCGCTTCACGCATCGGCCACTGAGTCGAACTCCACCTCGTCGCGCGCCACGCCCTGCGCGTCCGCGTCCACCGAGCGGCGCAGCGCCTCGTGCAGCTTCGCCGGGGTGAGGACGCCGAGGAAGCGCGCCCCGTCGAGGACCGCGACCCAGCCCGCGTCGTGCTGGAGCATCACGCCGAACGCCTGCTTGAGCGGCGCGCCCACCGGCACCCAGGAGTTCATGCGGTGCGCCAGGTCGCCGACCGTTCCGCCCGAGCCGGCCAGCGCCACCTCGTCGACGCCCACCCAGCCGTGCAGATCGCCGCCCGCGTCCAGGACGACGGCCCAGCGCGCCTCCTGCGCGCGCAACCGGGCCGCCGCCTGCGCGGCGGGCTCGTCGAGGCGGGCGATCGGCGGCTCCTCCAGGTCGTCCGACTGGATCTCGGTCACCGAGAGCCGCTTCAGACCGCGGTCGGCGCCCACGAACTCGGCGACGTACGGCGTCGCGGGCGCCCCGAGCACCGCCCCCGGAGTGTCGAACTGTTCGATACGCCCCTGTCCGTACACCGCGATGCGGTCGCCGAGGCGGACCGCCTCCTCGATGTCGTGCGTGACCAGGAGGACCGTCTTGCGGACGGCCGCCTGCATCCGTAGGAACTCGTCCTGCAACTGCTCGCGCACCACCGGGTCCACCGCGCCGAACGGCTCGTCCATGAGGAGGACGGGAGGGTCGGCCGCCAGGGCGCGCGCCACGCCGACGCGCTGGCGCTGGCCGCCGGAGAGCTGCTCGGGGTAGCGGGAGCCGAACGTCTTCGGGTCCAGGCCCACCAGGTCGAGCAGTTCGGCCGCACGGGCCCTGGCCCTGGCCTTCTTCCAGCCGATGAGGGCGGGCACCGTCGCCGTGTTGTCGAGGACCGTGCGGTGCGGGAAGAGGCCGACCTGCTGGATGACGTAACCGATGCGGCGGCGCAGGCGCACCGGGTCCACGCCCGCGACGTCCTCGCCGTTCACGAGGATGCGGCCCGACGTGGGCTCGATGAGACGGTTCACCATCATCATCGTCGTGGTCTTGCCGCAGCCGGAAGGGCCCACGAGCGTGACCAGTTCGCCCTCGGCCACCTCGAAGGAGAGGTCGTCCACGGCCGTCGTGCCGTCCGGATAGCGCTTCGTCACCTGCTCGAACCGGATCATGCCCTCACGCTAGCCGCGCCCGTCACCCGCCGCTCACCAGCACCACCTCCAGGGTGCGCGGCCCATGCACCCCCTCCACCCGGTCCAGCTCGATGTCGCTGGTGGCGGACGGTCCCGAGATCCAGGTCAGCGGCCGTCGCGGGTCGAGCCGTCCGAGGGCGCGCGGCACGGACGGGACGACCTGGCCGGGAACGCGTACGACACAGATGTGGTGGTCGGGGACGAGGGTGATGCGGCGCCGGCCCTGGTCGGGGGAGCCGTCGAGGACCAGCGTGCCGGTCTCGGCGACGGCGACCGCGCAGCCGGTGACGACGCTGTCCACCCGGTCGAGATCGCGCGCGGTGTCCGCGGCCCGGTCGGGGACGCGCGTGGCAGCGGCGGCCGCCAGCCAGTGCGGGGGCAGGCCGGGCGGCACGAGCACGGTCCTTGAGCCGCGTGCGGCGAGCAGCCGCGCCAGCAGCTCGGGCAGCTCCGCATCGGCGCAGCGGTGCACGAGCGCGCGGTAGTCCGCCAGGTTCTCCGCGAGCAGGTCGACGGTCTGTCCGGCCGTGCGCTCACCGTGCTCCCGCAGATAGTCGCGGCCCACCACCCGCTCGTACGGGGTCTCGTCGTCCGGCACATCGGCCAGTGCCCGCCGCACCCGGCCGAGGATCCGGTCCCTGCTGCTCACTCTCCGTCCCCTTCGGTCTTGCCGCCGCGCGTGCGCTGCCACCAGTCGCGGAACGGTTCCGCGGGGACCTTCGGCAGCTCCCGGGTCGCGCTCCAGGCCCGCCCCGGCCCCGGCAGCGTGCGCGGATGGAGCCGCCGGGTGCGGGACGCGAGGCGCTGGCCGAGACGCAGCACCCCGGGGCGGGTGAACGCCAGGCCCGCCGCGCGCATCGCCGCCCGCTCCGCCGCGTGCCCCTTGGCGGGCTTCAGCGTCACCCTGTTGCCGTGCCGGGTGACCGCGCCGCCCTGGACGACGCGCTCTCGCAGATGTACGAGGACCTCGGGGATGTCGATGGCGACCGGACACACCTCGTAACAGGCCCCGCAGAGCGTGGAGGCGTACGGCAGGGAGGCGTCGATCTCGCTCCGGGTGCCTCGCAGCTGCGGGCTGAGGATCGCGCCGATCGGACCCGGATACACCGAGCCGTACGCGTGGCCGCCCGCCCGCTCGTAGACCGGGCATACGTTCAGGCACGCCGAGCAGCGGATACAGCGCAGGGCCTGGCGGCCCACCTCGTCGGCGAGCGTGTCGGTGCGGCCGTTGTCGAGCAGGACCAGGTGGAAGGCGCTCGGGCCGTCCTCGTCGGTGGTTCCGGTCCACATCGAGGTGTACGGGTTCATGCGCTCGGCCGTCGAGGAGCGGGGGAGCGTCTGGAGGAAGATCTCCAGGTCGCGCCAGGCCGGGACGACCTTCTCGACGCCGACGACGGAGATCAGCGTCTCGGGAAGGGTGAGGCACATCCGGCCGTTGCCCTCCGACTCCACGACGACCATGGTGCCGGTCTCCGCGACCATGAAGTTCGCCCCGGAGATCCCCACCTTCGCGCGCAGGAACTTCTCCCGCAGGTGGCGGCGGGCCGCCTCGGCGAGTTCGCCGGGGGAGTCGGTGAGGCCCTCGGGTGCCGGGCGGCCCCAACTGCCCATCTCCCGCTCGAAGATGTCACGGATCTCGCCGCGGTTGCGGTGGATCGCGGGCACCAGGATGTGCGAGGGGCGGTCGTCGCCGAGCTGCACGATGAGTTCGGCGAGGTCCGTCTCGTAGGCGCGGATGCCCTCGGCCGCGAGCGCTTCGTTGAGGCCGATCTCCTGGGTGGCCATCGACTTGACCTTGACCACCTCCGTCTCGCCGGTCGCCTTGACCAGGCCCGCGACGACGCGGTTCGCCTCTTCGGCGTCCGCCGCCCAGTGCACGGTGCCCCCGGCGCGGACGACGGACTCCTCCAACCGCACCAAGTAGTGGTCGAGACGGCGCAGCGTGTGGTCCTTGACGCGCTTGCCCGCCTCGCGCAGCTCCGCCCAGTCGGCCAGCTCGGCGACGGCCTTCGCGCGCTTGTCGCGGATGGTGTGGGTCGCGTGGCGCAGGTTGGCGCGCAGCGTCGTGTTGCCCACCGCCTCACGGGCGGCTTCGGGGAAGGCGGGCATGCCCACGAAGGTGCCGCCGCTCATGACAGGGACTCTTGTTGCACGCTCGCCGACATCTCCGCGCTGGCCGACATCTCCGCGCTGGCCGACATCTCCGTGCTCGCCAGGATCTCCGCGATGTGGACGGGACGTACGCCGCTCCTGAGCCGTGCCATCGTGCCGCCGATGTGCGTCAGACAGGAGTTGTCCGCCGCGCACAGCACCTCGGCGCCGGTCGACTCGGCGTGGCGGACCTTGTCCACGCCCATCGCCGCGGATACATCGGAGTTCTTCACGGCGAAGGTGCCACCGAAGCCGCAGCACTCCTCGGCGCCGGGCAGCTCCACCAGTTCGAGCCCCTTGACCGCCCGGAGCAGCCGGGCGGGCCGCTCACCGAGTCCGAGGCCGCGAAGACCGTGGCAGGTCGGGTGGTAGGTGACCTTGTGCGGGTAGTACGCCCCGACGTCCGTGACCCCGAGGACGTCCACTAGGAACTCGGTCAGTTCGTACGTCTTCGGGACCACCGGCGCGAGGTGCCGCGCGAGGCCGCCTCCGCGCCCCTCGGCCCGCGCCCGCTCGCCCATGCGGGGATACGCCTCGCGGACCATCGCCCCGCACGAACCGGACGGCGTGACGATCGCGTCGTACGCATCTGCCCCGAAGACATCGGTGAAATGCCGGGCGAGCGGCTCCGCCTGATGCCGGTAGCCGGTGTTGTAGTGCGCCTGCCCGCAACAGGTCTGCGCCATCGGGAAGTTGACCTCGACGCCCAGTCTGGTCAGCAGTTTCACCACCGCGCGGCCGGTATCCGGATAGAGCGTGTCGTTGACACAGGTCAGGAACAGGGCGACACGCATCGCGGGTTCCTCCTCGTGGATCATCGGATGGATGCAGCGTACGTGGCGGTGGAGCACCGGGGGAGTCGTTCGTACGCGCCTGCGGATGTGCTGGACTGGTCCCGGGATCAGCCCTCGAACAAGTGCCCAGGAGCAGCTTTGACCCTCATGTACCGCCAGCCGGGAGTCGTCCTCGCCGACCGCCGCTTCAGCGTGCCGCTCGACCACGACGATCCGGCGGGGGAGCGGATCGAGATCTACGCCCGCGAAGTGGTCTCCGCGTCGCACGTCGGCGCGGACCTGCCCTGGCTGGTCTACCTCCAGGGCGGCCCGGGCTGCGCGGCCCCCCGCTTCCACGGCAAGGAGTCCTGGCTCGCCCGCGCCCTGCGGGACTTCCGCGTGCTCCTGCTGGACCAGCGCGGCACCGGCAACTCCTCGCCCGCCAACCGCCAGACGCTCCCGCTGCGCGGCGGCCCCCGCGAACAGGCCGACTACCTCGCGCACTTCCGCGCCGACTCCATCGTGCGCGACTGCGAGGCGATCCGCCCCGAGGTGACCGGCGGCGCCCCCTGGACCGTCCTCGGCCAGAGCTTCGGCGGCTTCTGCGTAACGCACTACCTGTCGGCGGCGCCCGAGGGCCTTGCCGCCGCGATCGTCACCGGCGGCCTGCCGCCCCTCGACGGCCACGCCGACGACGTGTACCGCGCGACCTATCCGCACATGGCGCGCAAGAGCGCCGCGCACTACGCCCGCTACCCGCAGGACGTCGAGCGCGCCCGCCGTATCGCCGCCCACCTCGCCGAGCACGAGCCGGTCCTCAACGGCGGCTACAAACTCACCGTCCCCGCCTTCCAGTCCCTCGGCATGCTGCTCGGCATGGGCGACGGGAGCGACCGCCTGCACTACCTCCTGGAGGACGCCTTCGTCCGTACGCCGTCGGGGACCGTGCTCTCCGACGCGTTCCAGGAGAACGTGCAGGCCGCCCTCTCGCACGCGGGCAACCCGCTCTTCGCCGTGCTGCACGAGGCGATCTACGGTCAGGACGAGCGGCCCACGGACTGGGCGGCCGAGCGGGTGCGGGCCCAGTTCCCGGCGTTCGACGCGGGCAAGGCGCTGGCGGGCGACGAGCCGGTGCTGTTCACCGGCGAGGCCGTGCAGCACTGGATGTTCGACACCGATCCCGCGCTGCGCCCGCTGCGCGAGACCGCCGACCTGCTCGCCGCGCGCACCGACTGGCCGCGCCTGTACGACGTGGACCGCCTCGCGGCGAACGAGGTGCCCGTGGCCGCGGCGGTCTACCACGACGACATGTACGTGGACGCCGGGCACTCGCTGCGCACCGCCCGCGCCATCCGAGGGCTGCGCACCTGGGTCACGGACGAGTTCGAACACGACGGGCTGCGGGCGGGCGGCCCGAGGGTCCTCGACCGGCTGCTCGCGATGGTGCGCGGGGAGGCGTGAGGTACGGGGAGGTGTGAGGTACGGGCAGGTGTGAGGCGCGGTCCGCTCGTTGACGCGGGCCTGGTCAGGCCGCGGGCAACTCCTCGACACGGGGCCCGGTTAGGCTGCGGTCATGACCGAGTCGCACACCGCAGCCGAGGCCGCAGCGCCCGCCCAGCTCACCCCCATGCCCGAGGACTGGCGGCGCGCGCTCGCCGTCGTCGCGCACCCCGACGACCTGGAGTACGGGTGCGCGGCGGCGATCGCGGGCTGGACGGACGGCGGCCGTGAGGTCGCGTACCTCCTGGCGAGCCGCGGCGAGGCCGGCATCGACACGATCGACCCCGCCACCTGCGCGCCGCTGCGCGAGCGGGAGCAGCGGGCGAGCGCGGCCGTCGTCGGCGTGGACACGGTGGAGTTCCTCGACCACAGGGACGGCGTCATCGAGTACGGCACGGCGCTGCGCCGCGACATCGCCGCCGCGATCCGCAGGCACCGGCCCGAGCTGGTCATCACGCTCAACTACCGCGACACGTGGGGCGGCGTCGCCTGGAACACCCCCGACCACGTGGCGGTGGGCCGGGCCACGCTCGACGCCGCGGCGGACGCGGGCAACCGCTGGATCTTCCCCGAGCTGATCGCCGAGCAGGGCCTCGAACCGTGGGACGGCGTGCGCTGGGTCGCCGTCGCCGGTTCGTCGACGCCCACGCACGCGGTGGACGCGTCGGCGGGGCTGGACCGCTCGGTGGCCTCACTCCTCGAACACCGCACCTACATCGAGGCGTTGACGGACGAGGACCCCGAGAAGTACTGCCGTACGTTCCTGACGGGCAACGCCGAGGCGCTCGCGCCGCGCTTCGGCGGCAGGCCGGCCGTCGGCTTCGAGGTCTTCAGCCGCTGAGCCTTCAGAAGAAGGAGCCGCACCCCTACCCTGACGGCCCATCAGAGACGTCGCGGCGTGGGGGTGCGGATGATCGACACCATCGGCGGGGACATCCCGGCGGGCGAGGAGCGGCTGCGCCTGGACGTCGAGGACGGGATCGGGATCCTCACCCTCTGCCGCCCCGGCAAGCTCAACGCGTGGAGCTGGGAGTCGACGCGCCAACTGGGCCTGTTCGCCGACCGGATCCGCTTCGACGACTCGATCAGGGCGGTCCTGCTGCGGGCCGAGGGCCGGGCGTTCTGCGCGGGCATCGACATCACGGCGCCGGGCGGCGCGATCACGGGCCGCTCCGGTGCCGAACGGGCCCACCGCACGTACGAGGGCGTGCGCTGGGCCCACGAGCGTTTCCGGGCCTTCGCCGGGCTTCCGCAGCCGGTGGTCGCGGCGGTACAGGGGTACTGCCTGGGCTTCGGCTTAGAGCTGGCGCTCATGGCGGACGTGCGGGTCGCCGCGGACGACGCGGTGTTCGCCTTCCCCGAGGCTCAGGTGGGCGTCGCCGTCGACGCGGGCGGCGACCTGCGCGTCGCGCGCGAGGCGGGCGCGGGCTGGGCCAAGCTCCTCGCGCTCACCGGGCGCCGCATCGACGCCGCCACGGCCGAACGGCTGCACCTGCTCCAACAGGTCGTCCCGCCAGGTGAGTTGGCGGATGCGGCGTACGCGCTGGCGGCCGAGATCGCGGCGAACGCCCCGCTCGCCGTGCGCGGCATCAAGCGCGGCATCGACGCGTACGCCGACGCGGGGCTGGCCGGGGCGCTCGACCGCGTGGCGATGAACGCGGCGATCACCCTCACCTCGGAGGACTCCCGGGAGGGGTACGGGGCGAAGGGGGAGGGGCGCACGCCGACGTTCGAGGGGAGGTGAGGCCGCGGTCAGCCCTCGAACGCCGCTCTGCCCAACTGCTCCCGGACCGTCACCACCGGCGGACTGACGAGGCCTCGCCGTTGCCAGTTGGCGCCGTCGACCACCAGAGTGTGGCCCGTGATGAAGCGGGCGTAGGGAGAGGCCAGGAAGGTGGCGGCCCAGCCCAGTTCGCGGGGCAGGCCGACCCGCAGGGCGGGCTGGCGGGAGGCTTTGTCGTCCGGCGGACGGTGCTGCTCGTGCACGCGGTGACCGCCTGCGGCCTCCGCCCGTTCGAGGTTGCCGCGGATATCCGCCGTCATGTCGTCGTGCGGCATCAGCCCCGGCACCAGGCCGTTGACCTGGATGCCGTACGGGCCCCACTCCACGGCCAGCGTCTCCACCAGGCTCTTCACGCCCGCCTTGGCGGCCGCGCTGTGTGCGAAGCCGGGGCCGCCCGTCCACGCGTACGACGCCCCGACGTCGATGATCGAGCCGGGGGTGCCCGCGGCCAGGTGGCGGCGGCCGAACTCGCGGCTCATGAGGAACGTGCCGGTGAGGGTGATGTCGACGACCGCGCTCCAGGCGCGCGGTGACATGTCCTCGGCGGGCACGGGGAAGTTCGCGGCCGCGTTGTTCACCAGGACGTCGGGCAGGCCGTACGCCTCGCCCGCCGTGTCGAAGACCTCGCGGACGCGCCGGGGGTCCCGGATGTCGCACACGGCGGCCGTCACGCGACCGCCCAGCGCCGCCAGCTCGTCCCGAGCGGCCTTCAGCCGGTCCGCGTTACGGCTCGCGATCACCAGGTCCGCCCCGAGCCGGGCGAACTCCGCGGCGATCGCCTTCCCGAGCCCCGTCCCCCCACCCGTGACCAGCACGACCGTACGGTCGTAGGTCCCCGAGGGCAACGCGCTCGCCCCCAGCGGGGGAGCCCCGAGCAGCCCCGGCAACGCGACGCCGCCTCGTGCGTTCTCGTCAGTCATGCGGGCATCGATATCGCGGACGGGGTGAATGCGCCATGGCGGCAACTTTGGCGGGGCGAGGCCCCGACCGGCCCGGAGGCGGTACCCCGGTTGCCCGCCACCGGCCGTGCCGCGGTGCCAGCCCGTCGCCGGGCGGGAAGGCCCCCCCGCAGGGCTGCGCTGAGCCCCCCGCAGCAGCGCGCCCGCGCCCCGCGGGGAGGCCCCGGCACCCCCGGACGCGCGACGCCACCCCGCGCGTTCCCGCGGTTCTAGAGGCCGCTCCCCCGACCACCCGCCACCACCCGTGCCACCGCCGCCTCCGTCTCGGGGGAGAACGCTCCCGCCCGGCGACGGGCGGTCTCCGTGTCGATGTCGGTCATCACCAGCTCGGCGTTGATCATGAGGCCGGCCCGGTAGCCCGCCGAGGCCGCGTTGATCACCTGCTCCGTGGGGCCCGCCGCGTTGCCGACCGCCCAGACGCCGGGGACCGTGGTGCGGCCCACCTCGTCGACCGCCGGGTACGGGCCGGCCGGGGTGTCCCTGGTCCCGGCGCCGAGCGCGGTGAGCAGACCGTCGCGGGGGACCGGCTTCGCGGCGACGAACAGGACCGAGCGCGGGAAGACCCGGCCGTCGGCGAGCCGTACGCCCGTCAGCCGGTCGTCCGCGACCTCCAGGCCCGCGACCTCGCCCCGCACCACCGAGACCCCGGCGGCCGCGAGGCGCTCCCACTCCGCGTCCGGAAGGTCCCGCACGGTGTGCAGGAAGAGCGTCACGTCCTTGGACCACTGGGTGACGAGCAGCGCCTGGTGGCTGTTGAACGGCTCCGGGGCGAGGACGCCGAACGCCTGGTCCCGCACCTCCCAGGCATGGCAGTACGGGCAGTGCAGCACATCGCGGCCCCAGCGCTCGGCCACCCCCGGCACCGCGGGCGGCTCGTCCACCAGGCCCGTGGCCATGACGACCCGGCGCCCGTGCGCCGCCCCGCCGTCCGCGAGCCGCACATCGAACTCACCGCCGCCGTCCGGCACCACCTCCGCGACCCGGCCCCGGATCACCTCGACCCCGTACCGCTCCAGCTCCCGCCGCCCCTCCGCGAGGAACTCCGCGGGCGGCATGCCGTCGCGCGACAGATAGCCCTGCATGTGCGCGGCGGGCGCGTTGCGGGGTTCGCCGGCGTCGACGACGAGGACCCGCCGCCGCGACCTGCCGAGCACGAGCGCCGCGCTCAGACCCGCCGCGCCGCCTCCGATGACTACTACGTCGTACATCCGCTTCCCCTCGCGTTGCGTGCGTTCCGTTTCGTTTTGTTCCGTCCGAAGACCATCTCCCCTGTGGCGCGGAAGCGACAAGTCTCTTTGCCGGTACCGCAAGAAGTGCGCCATGATGGAGCCATGAGCGAAGAGACGGACGTACCGCAAGAGATGGATCAGGTCCTCACCGAGGTCGGCCCCCGGCTGCGCCGCATCCGCAAGGAGCGCGGCGCCACCCTCGCGGCTCTCTCCGCCGCTACCGGCATCTCGGTCAGCACCCTGTCCCGCCTGGAGTCCGGCAACCGCAAGCCCAGCCTCGAACTGCTGCTCCCCATCGCCCGTGCCCACCAGGTCCCCCTGGACGAACTGGTGGGCGCCCCGCCCGTGGGCGACCCGCGCGTGCGGGCCAAGCCGATCGTCCGGCACGGCCGCACCATGTTGCCGCTCACCCGGCAGCCCGGCGGCCTCCAGGCGTACAAGGTCATCGAGCCCGCCCGCGCCTCGCAGGTGCCCGACCCGCAGACGCACGAGGGATACGAGTGGCTGTACGTCCTCTCGGGAAAGCTGCGACTGGTCCTCGGCGACCACGACGTCGTGCTCGGCCCCGGCGAGGCCGCGGAGTTCGACACCCGGGTCCCGCACTGGTTCGGGGCCACGGGCGAGGGGGGAGCCGAGTTCCTCAGCCTCTTCGGGCCGCAGGGTGAGCGGATGCACGTACGGGCGCGGCCCTCGCGGAAGGAGAAGGGCGACTGACGGTTCCCTCGCGGCAAGCGACCGCTTAGTATGCGGAACGAGCACGGTCTACGACAGCCCCGTGGAGGCCCCGCATGCAGGCATGGCAAGTGCACGAGAACGGCGAGCCGGGCGAGGTGATGCGCCTCGCCGAGGTGGACCGCCCGGAGCCAGGCGACGGGCAGGTGCTGCTGAAGGTCCGCGCCGCGAACATCAACTTCCCGGACGCGCTGCTCTGCCGCGGCCAGTACCAGATCAGGCCCCCGCTGCCCTTCACGCCGGGCGTGGAGATCTGCGGCGAGACCGAGGACGGGCGGCGCGTGATCGCCAACCCGGCACTGCCCCACGGCGGCTTCGCCGAGTACGCCGTCGCGGACGCCGCCGCCCTGCTGCCCGCACCCGACGCACTGGACGACGCCGAGGCCGCCGCGCTGCACATCGGCTACCAGACGGGATGGTTCGGCCTGCACCGCCGCGCGCACCTCCAGGAGGGCGAGACCCTGCTCGTGCACGCGGCCGCGGGCGGCGTCGGCAGCGCCGCCGTACAGCTCGGCAAGGCCGCGGGCGCCAAGGTCATCGGAGTCGTCGGCGGCGCGGACAAGGCGCGGGTCGCGCGCGAACTCGGCTGCGACCTCGTCCTCGACCGGCGCGCGGACGACGTCGTCGCCGCCGTGAAGGAGGCCACCGGCGGCCGCGGCGCCGATGTCGTCTACGACCCCGTGGGCGGTGACGCGTACACCAAGTCCGCCAAGTGCGTGGCCTTCGAGGGCCGGATTGTCGTCGTCGGTTTCGCGAGCGGCACCATCCCCTCGCCCGCGCTCAACCACGCCCTGGTGAAGAACTACACGATCATGGGCCTGCACTGGGGCCTCTACAACACCAAGGACCCGCGCTCGATCGCCCGTTGCCACGAGGAACTGACCGAACTCGCCACGAAGGGCGCCATCAAGCCGCTGATCAGCGAGCGGGTGCCGATGGCCGGCGCCGCGCAGGCCGTGCAGCGCGTCGCCGACGGCGCCACCACCGGCCGCGTGGCCGTCCTCCCCCAGGGCGGTGCCGCATGACCGACGCCACCGAACTGCGCCTGCGCACACGGGAGTTCCTCGCCGCGCACCCGCCCGCGAGCACCGACCGCGGCGACTTCCTCAAGGCCCGCTTCGATGCCGGACTCGCCTGGGTGCACTACCCCGAGGGCCTCGGCGGCCTCGGCGCGCCCCGCTCCCTGCAAGCCGTCGTGGACGCCGAGTTGGAGGCCGCGGGCGCGCCCGACAACGACCCGCGCCGGATCGGGATCGGCCTCGGCATGGCCGCGCCGACCGTCCTCGGCTTCGGCACCGAGGAACAGAAGCGCCGCTTCCTGCGGCCGCTGTGGACCGGCGAGGAGGTGTGGTGCCAGCTCTTCAGCGAGCCGGGCGCCGGATCCGACCTCGCCGCGCTCGGCACGCGCGCCGTCCGCGACGAGGCGAGCGGCGACTGGATCGTCAACGGCCAGAAGGTGTGGACCTCCAGCGCCCACAGCGCCCGCTGGGCCATCCTCATCGCCCGCACCGACCCGGAGCAGCCCAAGCACCGCGGCATCACGTACTTCGTGTGCGACATGACCGACCCGGGCGTCGACGTGCGGCCGCTGCGCCAGATCACCGGCGAGGCGGAGTTCAACGAGGTGTTCCTGACCGACGTACGCATCCCCGACGCGCACCGCCTCGGCGCGGTCGGCGAGGGCTGGAAGGTCGCCCAGACCACGCTCATGAACGAGCGCGTCTCCATCGGCGGCATGCGCATCCCGCGCGAGGGCGGCATGATCGGCCCCGTCGCCAAGGTCTGGCGCGAGCGCCCCGAGCTGCGCACCCACGACCTCCACCAGCGGCTGATGAAGCTGTGGGTCGACGCCGAGGTGGCCCGGCTCACCGGCGAGCGGCTGCGTCAGCAGCTCGTCGCGGGCCAGCCGGGACCCGAGGGCTCCGGCATGAAGCTCGGCTTCGCCCGCCTCAACCAGGAGATCAGCGGCCTGGAGGTGGAACTCCTCGGCGAGGAGGGGTTGCTGTACGACGACTGGACGATGCGCAGGCCCGAACTGGTCGACTTCACGGGCCGCGAGGCGGGCTACCGCTATCTGCGGTCCAAGGGCAACAGCATCGAGGGCGGGACCAGCGAGGTCCTGCTGAACATCGTCGCCGAGCGCGTCCTTGGCCTGCCCTCCGAGCCGCGCACCGACAAGGACGTCGCCTGGAAGGACCTCGCGCGATGACTGACCTGCTCTACTCCGAAGAGGAAGAGGCACTGCGCTCCGCGGTGCGCGACCTGCTCACCGACCACTGCGACGCCGCGTCCGTCCTCGCCCGCGCCGAGAGCAGTACCCCGCACGACCGGGAACTGTGGAAGGCGCTCACCGAGGGCATGGGCCTCGCGGGCCTCCTCGTGCCCGAGGAACTGGGCGGCCAGGGAGCCACCCATCGCGAGGCGGCCGTGGTCCTGGAGGAGCTGGGCCGGGCGGTGGCGCCCGTGCCGTATCTGACCAGCGCGGTGGTGGCGACCGAGACGCTGCTCGCCTGCGAGGGCGAGGCGGCGCGGGAACTGCTCGGCGCGCTCGCCTCCGGCCGCAGGATCGGCGTGCTCGCCATGCCACTGTCGAGTGCCCGCGGGGACAGCCGGTTCGCCGTACGGGAAGAGGGCGGCGCCCTGCACGGCCGGGTGACAGGGGTCGCGGACGCCACCGCCGCCGACCTGCTTCTGGTGCCCACCGGCAGCGGGCTCCACGCGGTGGACGCCGCCGACAGCGGCGTGGACATCGCCCCGCAGACCTCGCTCGACCTGACACGCCCCCTCGCGGCCGTCACCTTCGACGGGGCACGCGCGCGGGCCCTCGCCCCGGACGCGGGCTTCGCGGTCGGGCAAGGGCTCAGGGCCGGGGCCGCGCTGCTCGCCTCCGAGCAGCTGGGCGTCGCCGAGTGGTGCCTGACCGAGACGGTTCGGTATGTGAAGGAGCGGCACCAGTTCAACCGGCCCGTCGGCTCCTTCCAGGCGCTCAAGCACCGCCTCGCCCAGCTCTGGCTGGAGGTCGTGAACACCCGTGCCGCCGCCCGCCATGCCGCCGACGCGCTGGCCACCGGCAGCGACGAGCCCCACCTGGCATCGGCGGTGGCGCAGGCCTACGCGGCGCCGGTGGCCGTGCGCGCCGCCGAAGAGGCGCTTCAGCTGCACGGCGGCATCGGCATGACCTGGGAGCACCCCGTGCACCTCTACCTCAAGCGCGCCAAGGCCGACTCCATCGCCTACGGCACGGCCGGCCACCACCGCGCGGCAGTGGCCGATCTTGTCGCGCTTCCGGCGCCCTGACCTGGGGCCCTTACTGCGTAAGGCATAATTGCGACCCGTTCGCAACAACGCTTGATCTTCAGTAGGGGTGTGGAGCATGAGGGCCCGATCGATACGGGGCACGGGCGGCGCGGCGGCGGCCATCGCGATAGCGGTGGCGGCCTCCGCCTGCTCGGCGCCGGGCGACGGCAGCGCCGGGGGCGCCAAGGACTCGGCGGTGGTCGGCATCGCGTACGAGCCCGACACCCTCAGCCCGCTCCTCGGCTACGGCAAGGACGGCAACTCGAAGATCTTCGACGGGCTGCTCACGCACGACGCCGACATGAAGCTGCGGCCCGCGCTCGCCGCCGACCTGCCCAAGGTCGCCGACGACGGCAAGACGTACACGTACAAGCTGCGCGAGGGCGTCAAGTTCAGCGACGGCAAGCCCTTCTCCGCCAAGGACGTCGTCTTCACCTACGAGACGATCCTCGACAAGAAGACGAACAACGCCTCCAAGACCGAGCTGGACGCCGTCAAGAGCGTCGAGGCCAAGGGCGACGACACGGTCGTCTTCCACCTGAAGTACCCCTACGCGCCGTTCGCCGAGCGGACCGTCCTGCCCATCGCGCCCGAGCACATCGCGGGCAAGCAGGACGTGAACACCGGCGCCTTCACGACCAAGCCGGTCGGTACGGGCCCCTACGAACTCGTGAAGTGGTCCAAGGGCGAGAAGCTGACCTTCAAGGCCAACCCCGGCTACTGGGGCGGCGCGCCGAAGATCAAGAACTTCACGATGGCGATCATCAAGGACGACGACGTGCGCGCGACCCGGCTCGACGCCGGTGAGCTGGACGGCGCGATCCTGCCGCCGAACCTCGCGAAGAAGTACGAGGAGGACGGCGGGAAGAAGACGTACGCCGCCAAGACCTTCGACTACCGCGTCGTCACGCTGCCCACCGGCAACGAGGTTGCCGGGGACACCGACATCCGCCGCGCCCTCGACATCGGCGTGAACCGCAAGGCCATGGTCGACTCGATCCTCGACGGCGCCGGCAAGGAGGCCTACGGGCCCGTCCCGACCGACAGCCCGTGGTTCACCAAGGGCACCGAGCGCGAGTTCGACGCGGCCAAGGCCAAGAAGATCCTCGACAACGCCGGGTGGAAGCCGGGCAAGGACGGGATCCGCGAGAAGGACGGCGTCCGGGCCACGTTCCCGCTCTGGTACCTCTCCGGCGACAAGCTCCGCCAGGACCACGCCCTCGCCTACGCCTCCGACGCCAAGAAGCTCGGCATCAAGGTCGAGGTGCAGTCCGGCACATGGGAGGTCATCGAGCCCCGCATGCCGAAGGACGCCGTCCTCGCGGGCGGCGGCTCCCCGGCCGACCCCGACTTCGACCAGTACACGCTGCTGAAGTCCTCCCTCGCGGGCGACGGCTTCAACAACATGGCGCACTACGACAACAAGAAGGTCGACCAGGCCCTGGAGGACGCCCGCAAGAGCGGCGACCACGCCAAGCGCCAGAAGGCCTACGACACCATCCAGCGCGAGCTGGTGAAGAACCCCGGCTACACCTTCCTCACCCACATCGACCACCTCTACGTCGTCGACAAGCGCTTCGGCGACCTGAGCACGCAGGTCGAGCCGCACGACCACGGCCTCGCGTCCGGCCCCTGGTGGAACGTCGAGGACTGGCAGCCCGCCAAGTGACCTCCGCGATATCCAAGGCCCCGGGGAAGCGGGCCGCGCGCCGGCTTCCCTGGGCGCCGATGGCACGCCTGGTGGGACGGCGGGCCCTGTTCGCCGTACCCGTGCTGCTCGTCGTCACCTTCGGTGTCTTCGCCATCGCCGCAGCCTCGCCCTTCGACCCCGTCAAGGCGTACGCGGGCACGGCCGGACTCACCGCCTCGCAGGACAACCTCGACCAGCTGCGCGCCAACCTCGGCGTCGACCGGCCGCTGGCCGCCCGCTGGTGGGAGTGGCTGACCTCGGCCCTCACCGGGGACCTCGGGGACTCCAGCACGCTCCGCCAGCCCGTCGCCGACGTCATCGGCGAGCGCGTCGGCTGGTCCGTGCTCCTCGCCGCGACCGCGTTCCTCGTCGCGATCCTCCTCGGCACGGCGCTCGGCGTCCTCGCCGCCCGCCGCCCCGGCGGCTGGCTCGACCGGGTGGTGACCTCACTCGCGTACACCCTGGAGGCCGCGCCGCCGTTCTGGCTCGGACTGCTCGCCGTCTGGCTCTTCGCACTGAAGCTGGGCGTGCTGCCCTCGGGCGGCCTGACCGACACGGCCAGTTCCGCCGTGACCGCGGGCCAGGTCGCGACCCACCTGGTGCTGCCCGCCGGGGTGCTGGCGGTCTCGCAGCTCCCCTGGTTCGTCCTCTACGTCCGTCAAGGCGTCGGTGACGCCCTCGGCGACGACCCCGTGCGCGGGGCACGCGCGCGTGGCCTCGCCGAACGGACCGTCCTGCTCGGGCACGCCCTGCGCTCGGGCATGCTCCCGGTGCTCACGCTCATCGGCTCCCGCGTGCCCGAACTGATCACCGGGGCGCTTCTGGTGGAGACCGTCTTCAGCTGGCCCGGCATCGCCGCGGCCACCGTGCAGGCCGCGACCTCCGTCGACTTCCCGCTGCTCGCCGCCCTGACCGCGCTCGCCACGGCAGCGGTGCTGCTCGGCAACCTCGTGGCCGACCTCCTGTACGGCCTCGCCGATCCGAGGGTGGGTTTCGATGGCTGACACGACCGACATCGTCTGGCGCGCCCATGGGGGCGTGCGTCGCTCCACGCGCGCGTGGCGGGTCCGCACCAGCGCGGTGATCGTCGCCGCGGTCGTCCTCGCCGTCCTCGTCGTGCCCCCGCTCGTCAACCTCGACGAGCAGGCCGTCGACCTGGCGGCCAAGCTGCGGCCGCCGTCGCTCGCGCACCCCTTCGGCACCGACGACATCGGCCGCGACCTGCTCCTGCGCTGCGTCTACGGCCTGCGCGTCTCCCTGCTGGTGGGCGTCGTGGCGGCCGTCGTCGCCACCGTCATCGGCACCGCCGTGGGCGCCCTCGCGGCCGCCTCCGGGGGATGGGTCGACCGGGTCGTGATGCGGCTCGTGGACGTCTTCTCGTCCGTGCCGCACCTGCTGCTCGGCATCTTCATCGTCGCGATGTTCCGGCCCGGGGTCTGGCCCGTCGTCGTCTCCGTGGCGCTCACGCACTGGCTCTCCACCGCCCGCATCGTGCGCGCCGAGGTGCTGTCCCTGCGTTCGCGGCCCTACATCGACGCGGCGATCTCCGGCGGCGCCTCACGGCTGCGCGTCGCCGTGCGGCACCTGCTGCCCGGCGTCCTGCCGCAGGCCGGACTCGCCGCCGTCCTGATGGTGCCGCACGCCATCTGGCACGAGTCCGCGCTGTCCTTCCTCGGTCTCGGCCTGCCCACCCACCAGGCCAGCCTCGGCACGCTCGTGCAGAGCGCGCGCGGCTCGCTCCTCGCGGGCGACTGGTGGCCGACGCTCTTCCCCGGCCTGTTCATCATCGTGCCCACGCTGGCGATCGCGGGCCTCGCGGGCGCCTGGCGGGAACGGATCAACCCCCGGCGCCGATCGGAGCTGATGCTGTGACGGTCCCCGTCCTCTCCGTCAAGGGTCTGTCCGTACGCTTCCGCATGCGGGGCGCCACCCACGTCTCCGCCGTCACCGACGCCACCTTCGACCTCGCGGCGGGGGAGTGCCTCGCCCTGGTCGGCGAGAGCGGCTGCGGCAAGTCGGTGCTGGCCTCCGCGCTGCTCGGGCTGCTTCCCGAGAACGCGCAGACGGCCGGGTCGGCGCTGCTCGGCGACACCGATCTGCTCACCGCCGACGAGCGCACCCTCGCCCGCACCGTCCGCGGGCGGCGCGTCGGCCTCGTACCGCAGAGCCCCGCCGCGCACCTGACGCCGGTCCGCACCGTGCGCTCCCAGCTGGAGGAGACCCTGCGCGAGCTGACCGGGGTGCGCAAGCCGCGGCTGCGGGCCGCCGCCGAGGACGCCGCCGAGCGGGCCGCGTTCCCCGCGGGCCACCTCGACCGCTACCCCCACGAACTCTCCGGCGGCCTCGCCCAGCGCGCCGCCACCGCGCTCGCCCTCATCGGCGACGCACCGCTGCTGCTCGCCGACGAGCCCACCACCGGCCTCGACCGCGAACTCGTCGACCGCACCGTCGACGAACTGCGCCGGCACGTCGGGGAGGACCGCGCGCTGCTCCTGATCACCCACGACCTGGCCGCCGCCGAGCGCATCGCCGACCGGGTCGCCGTCATGTACGCGAGCCGTGTCGTCGAGATCGCCGACGCCGCCGACTTCTTCGGCGCGCGCGGGCCCCGGCACCCCTACGCCCGGGGGCTCCTCAACGCCCTGCCCGAGCGGGAGTTCACGCCCGTCCCCGGCATGCCGCCCGAGCTGACCGCGCTCCCCGAGGGGTGTGCGTTCGCCGCGCGCTGCGACCGGGCCGACACGGCGTGCGCCACCGTGCCCGCGCTCACCGGCGGGGCCGCCTGCCACCACCCCCACGTGGACGTGCTGGAGGCACCCCGTGCTTGAACTGCGCGCCATCACCGCCGGATACGACCGGCGCGCCCCCGTCGTCCGGTCCGTGGATCTCACCATCACCCCCGGCGAGTCCGTCGGGCTCCTCGGCCCCAGCGGCTGCGGCAAGTCGACGCTGGCGCGGGTCGCGGCGCTGCTGCACCGGCCCGACGCCGGGCAGGTCGTCATCGACGGCGAGGCCGCGCGGGGCTGGCGGCACCGCGCACCGCGCCGGCAGCGCACCGCCTTCGGCGTGGTCTTCCAGCAGCCGCGGCTGTCCGCCGACCCCCGACTATCGCTGAGGGACCTCGTCGCGGAGCCGTTGCGGGCGGTCGGCCGGTCCTCGGAGGCCGCGGACCTCGTCCCGGAACTGGCTGCCCGTGTCGGCCTCGGCAAGGACCTGCTGGGGCGGCGGCCGCACGAGGTCAGCGACGGCCAGTTGCAGCGGGCGTGCCTGGCGCGCGCGCTGGTGCTGCGTCCGCGCTGGCTCATCTGCGACGAGATGACGGCGATGCTCGACGCGTCGACGACGGCGGCACTCGTCCACGTCGTGGAGGAGTACCGGCGGGAGTCCGGTGCGGGGATGCTGGCCGTGGGCCATGACCGGGTGTTGCTCGAGCGGTGGTGCGATCGCACGGTGCGGTGGGAGGAGTTGGCCGGGTAGGGGCGTTCGCGGGGTGCGGGCCGATTGTGGCTGGTCGCGCAGTTCCCCGCGCCCCTGACGGGGCACGCCCCCGATCGGGGGCGCGATCCGCGCCGCCGTGAACGCCAGGCGTCGAGCACGCCAACTCCCGGACGGAGCAGGTGTCCTGACGAGGGCGCGGCCGCATACTCACTAGGCTCCGCTCATCGTCGTACTCCGCGGCGCACTCCGCGCCCCGCTCATCCGCCCCGGGAGGCAGACATGGCCCTCACCACCCGTCGCAGAGCCCTCACCACCCTCGGCGCCGCCCTCGCGGGCAGCGCCGTGCTCTCCACCCAGGCGCAGGCCGGCGAACGCGGCCGCCACCCGCGCCCGCGCCCCCGCCCCCTGATCCGCGCCCACGCCCACAACGACTACGAGCACCCACGGCCCCTCCTCGACGCCCTCGACCACCGCTTCGGCAGCGTCGAGGCCGACATCTTCCTCGTCGACGGACAGCTCCTGGTCGCCCACGACCCGGCGGACCTCGACCCCTCCCGCACCCTCGAATCCCTCTACCTGGACCCGCTCGCGGCCCGCATACGCGCCCATCACGGCTCCGTCTACCGCGGCTATCACCACCCGCCCTTCCAACTCCTCATCGACATCAAGACGGACGGCGCCTCGACGTACGCCGAACTCCACCGCCACCTGCGGCCCTACCGCCACCTGTTCACGTCGTACGTCCACGGAAAGGTGCGCCGTTCCGCGGTCACCGCCGTCGTCTCCGGCCACCGCGGCGCGCGCGCCCCGATGGAGGCGCAGCAGGTGCGGCACGCCTTCTACGACGGCCGCCTCGCCGACCTCGGCACCGCGGCACCCGCCTCGCTCATCCCGCTGATCAGCGACAACTGGTCGCTCAACTTCAGCTGGCAGGGCACGGGGCCGATCCCCGCGGCCGAGCGCGACAAGCTGCGCGGCATCGTCTCCTCCGCCCACAAGCGCGGGCAGCGCGTCCGGTTCTGGGCGACGCCGGACCTGCCGGGGCCGCAGCGTGACGCGGTCTGGGGCGAGCTGCTCGCCGCCGGGGTCGATCACCTCAACACCGATGACCTCGCGGGGCTCGAAGCCTTCCTCGACGCCCGCCGCGGCTGATCTCCGCGGATCAACCTCCGCGCAAGTAGAACCCGTTCGGAGCACAGGTCAGAGACCCGGACGCCCCCTCCGCTGCGCCACACTGACGGCCGGAAGCCGCGGTCCCGCGTGGCGGAGGAGGTACTTCCCATGGCCGTTTCGATCTCTGTCGTACTGCTGCTCGTGATCCTTGCGGTGGTCTTTCTGCGCAACGGAGCACTCAAGCTCTCGCACGCCATCGTCTGCTTGCTGCTCGGTTTCTACCTGGCGAGCACGAGCATGGCGCCGACCATCCAGGACGGTCTGACGGCCACCGCCGACATCGTCAGCGGAATCCAGCCGTGACCGTGCTCTTCCTTGTTCTTCCTTGCGGGTTCATGAACAACTGACCATGTTTCATGGACACTTCAAGGGGCTCGCTCTAGCTTCGGCGCATGTCCAGCAGAGCGCGCCGCCTCGTCCTCGCCAGTGTCCTGGCCCTGTCCGTGTCCCTCGCCGGCCCCGCGTACGCCGACGACATCCCCAAAGCGCCCGGGCACCGGCTCGTCAAGAGCTACGAGGGCGCGCCCGCCGCCGCCCGCCCGCTGCCCGGCACCCCGCCGCCCCAGCACCCCCACCTCGCCGCGAACGGCCGCAGCGGCATGCACGCCGACGCGGCGGGCAGCGGTACGTACCCCTGGGGCGGCCCGCTCGGGAAGCGGCCGGAGGTCGACAGCGAGAGGATGGCGGCGCTCGGCGGCGAGTGCGCGACCGTCACCTTCGACCGGGACGGCCGGATCATCACCGTCTGCGGCACCTTCACCGGCTTCCAGGTCAAGCTGCTCGACCCGAGGACGCTGGACACGCTCGCCGAGTACAAGCTGCCCCAGCGCCCCTCCACTGTCGAGGCCATCACCCGGCTGGACTTCTCCAAAATCTTCAAGGACACCTCGGGGGGCGCCTATTCCTACCTCGACGACAAGGACCGGCTCGTCCTCGCCGACTCCCGGCAGCACATCGTCCGGCTCGCGCACGAGCGGACCGCCGACGGCGGGTGGCGCTTCGTCGTCGACAAGGAGTGGGACCTGACGGCACACGTCCCGCACGACTGCGTTACCTGGTCAAATCTCTACCCCAGTGGCGAATGTGACCCGGTCACGTCCGTGATGCCGGACTGGGACGGGCGCATCTGGTGGGTGACACGGCAGGGCCGCGTAGGGACCGTCGACCCCGCCTCCGGTGACATCAGGGCCGTGCGCCTCGACGGCGAGGAGATCCAGAACTCCTTCTCGGTCGCCGAGGACGGCGTCTCCATCGTCTCCGACCACGCCCTCTACAGCTTCCGTGCCGCCCCCGACGGAACCCCGAAGATCCTCTGGCGCGAGACGTACGACCGCGGCACCGGCACCAAACCCGGCTCGGTGAACCAGGGTTCCGGCACCACCCCCGACCTCTTCGGCGCCCGCGACAAGTACGTGGCGATCACCGACAACGCCGACGACCGGATGAACGTCCTCGTCTACCGGCGCGGCGCCGACGTACCGGCCGGCGAGCGGCTCGTCTGCAAGGTCCCCGTCTTCGGCTCCGGCGCCTCCACCACCGACAACTCGCTGATCACCTGGGGAGACAGCCTCGTCGTCGAGAACAACTACGGCTACGAGAACATCACCTCGCTCACCCTCGGCCGCAGCGTCGTCGGCGGTGTCAGCCGGATCGACGTGCGCGAGGACGGCAGCGGCTGCGACACCGTCTGGAAGAGCGACGTGCGCGCCCCCTCCACCGTGCCCAAACTCTCCACCGGCAACGGCCTGCTGTACTTCTACACCAAGGAGCCCAACCGCCTCGGCGTCGACGCGTGGTACCTCACCGCCGTCGACTTCCGCACCGGCGACACCCGATGGAAGCGGCTCGCCGGTACGGGCGTCGCGTACGACAACAACTGGGCGCCCGTGACCCTGGGCCCCGACGGCACGGCCTACGTGGGCGTCTTCAACGGCCTGGTGGCGGTGCGGGACACGGAGTGAGCCCGCGGGGCGCTGCCGTCACTTCCCGGAGAAGACACCGATGCCGTTGGGGACCGGACGCTCCACCCCGCCACTCGGGTTGTTGCGCACGGTCACGGCATCGGCCCCCGGGTCCCGCGCGACCAGGGTGGACGTGGCGGACACCAGGGTGGACGAGCCGCCGCCGTCCAGGCTGAAGCCGTCGCTCGCGCCCAGCTCCCGCAAGGTCCGCGCCACCTCGGCGATCGTCAGGCCCGTCCGGAACTCCGGCGAGCCGTCGAGTGAGAGCAGCACCAGGCGCCGGCCGCCGTCGGAGATCCCGGCCGCGGTGCGCACCGCCGACGCGGTCGTGTCCAGGCCGGGCAGCGGCGCGCCGCCCCGCAGCACGGGGTAGCCGCCGATCGCGAAGCGGAAGGGAACACGCGAATCGGCGGCCACGAGGCGGTGCCTGACCCCCACCCGGTCGCCCTCCGACAGCTTGCGAAGCTCCTGCGCGCCCGCCTCGCGACCGACCAGGACCGTGCTGCCGGGGTCGATCGGGCCGGTACCCGGCGTGTCGGCCGACGCCACGACACGCCCGTGGCGGACCGTCACCTCGTGTGTGTCCGTGCTACAGGGCGCGCCGCGGCTCGTGTCCGTGCCGCACGTCGCCCGCACCCGCGAGACGGCACCCCAGTCGCTGGTGAACGCGCCGACGGAACCCACCGGCAGCGCGTACTGGTTGAGCCCGCCCAACGGGAGGCGGGAGCCCCGGGTGCGCACCTCCCCGTCCAGCGCGAGGTCGCCGAGACGCGCCCTGCGGTCGGTCCCCACTCCCAGCACGGCCCGGGTGGTGACGCCCGGCGGCATGGCGGGACCGAAGCGCTGCCCGTCCGGGACGGCGGCCTTCAGCGCGCGGCCGTCCGCGATCATCGGGCCGACCGGCGCGCCGGTCGCCTCGACGCCGGGATGCTGGGTCTCGGTGATGTTGAAGAAGTCGCCGTTGATCCCGCCGACCGCGCCGGCCCCGTCCGCGAGCGCGGAGACGGGCGAGCGCGCCGCGACCTTGCCCGGGTAGAGCAGACCGACACGGGTACGCGGATCGCGCAGGTCGACATCGAGCACATGGGCGCGTGCGGTGCCGCGCGAGGCCGGGATGTCGAAGGAGCGGTACTCGACACCCGGCGCGATCCTCGTGGCCGCCGGCTGCCGCTCCTTCGCCGCAGCGCCGCTGGCCGGTGCCGCTCCCGTGAGAGCCGCACCGGCCAGCGCGCCGAGCGTGGAGACGAGGGCGAGCGCCGCTCTGAACCGTCCGCCGTGCTGTGTCTGCCGTGTCACAGATTCCCCCCTGGGGTCGGCCGGGCCACCCAACTGTCCCAGCGGTCAGCGGAGTTCACCAGAGGTTGGCGGCTATGCCCCCACCATCCGGGAACGGATCAGAAAACGTACGCCCTCCGGCGCCTCCAGCGAGAAGCCGCTGCCGCGCCCCGGCACGACGTCCACGATCAGCCGGGTGTGACTCCACACGTCGTACTGGCTCCTCGACATCCAGAAGGTTATGGGCTCCGCCACGCCATCCACGGTCAGCGACGCGAGAAGTACGTCGGAGTCACCGGTACGGAACTCGCCCTCGGGGTAGCACATGGGTGCGCTGCCGTCGCAGCAGCCGCCGGACTGATGGAACATCAGCGGCCCGTGCGCCTCCCGCAGCCGTCGCAGCAGGCCCGCGGCGGCGGGGGTCAGCTCCACGCGGGGCGCGTCCTTGCTCTCGGGATTCTCATGACGGTCCATGACATGACTCTCCGCCTCGGCACGTTGCGACAGGGTTGCACGGGTTCACGCGGGTACACATGGACCAATCGTGGGATTGTCGGGTCGTGTCGCCGCTCGTACGGCCGCGCAGCGGTGAAGCTGGGGCGATGCGCTGGGTCACCTCGTCGATCGCCGCCCTGTCCCTGGCCGCCTCCCTCGCGGCCGTTCCGCCCCCGGCCGCGGCAGGAGCCCCGGCTCCCGAACCGCCGTGCGACGCGGGCACCGCCCCCTACCAGCGCGAACTGGAGCGCGAACTGGGGCTGCCGGTCGACGGGCGGCAGTCCCCGGCCGACTGCGCGGCCATCCGGCGCCTGCAAAAGCGCCTCGGCATCAGCCCCGCGGACGGGCGTGCCTCCCTGCGCACCTACCGGTTCGTCGTCGCGGACCGGATCCGGCGCGACCCCGCCGAGCGGCGCGACTGCCCCACCAGGTCGTACCGCGTCACCTGCGTGGACCTGACCCGGCAGATCCTGTGGACACAGACCGGACGCCGCCTGGTCTTCGACCCCGTGCCGGTCCGCAGCGGCCGCGACGGACTGGAGACCCGGCGCGGCTGGCATCGCATCTACTGGAAGAACCGCGACCACTTCTCCACCCTCTACAACGTCCCCATGCCGTTCGCGCAGTTCTTCAACGGCGGCCAGGCCCTGCACGGCACCCGCTCGGACCTCTTCTCCTCAGGCTCGGGCGGCTGCGTGAACCTCGCACTGGGCGACGCCGAGCGGCTGTACGGGCTCCTGAAGACGGACGATCACCTGTTCATCTGGGGGACGAAGCCGGGTACGGGCGGCTGACACCACCCGTACCCGGCTTCTTCACGCCTCGCGTGCTCCTACTTGCCCACCTGACCTACTTGCCCTTCTTGCCTCCGCCGCGCTCGTTGGTGAGCTTCACCGTGACGCCCGTGGCGGCATTGCCCCTGGTCACCTCGTGCGGTCCACTCACCGTCCTGCGGGGCAGCACGTAACCGTCGGGAACGGCGGTCTCCTTGAGGTAGTACGAGCCGAGGTCGAGCCCCTGGAACTCGCACCGGCCCCGGCCGTCCGTCGCACAGCCCCGGTCGACGAGGCTGTCGCGGCGCCCGCCCGTGGTCTGGAGGCCCGGGGTGCCGTTGGTCTCGCGCCACAGCTGGAAGACGGCACCGGCCAGCGGCTTGTTCGTCTTCTTGTCCTTCTTCAGGACCGTGAGCCTGCCCGTGGTGGTGGGCTCGTCCCGCGTGGCGTTGAACGCCTCTACGGAGACCCCGCCCGAAGCGCTCGCCTCGGTCAGGACCAGCGGACCGAAGACCGCCGGGTCGGGAAGGACGTAACCGTCCGGGGCCTTCGTCTCGACCCAGTAGTACGTCCCGAGGGGGACGCTCGTGCGGCACCGGCCCGCGGACCCCGTCGTGCACGGCGCGCCCGTTGCGGTGTCGGGGTCCGTGCCGCGCCGCTGGAGGCCCGGCGTGCCGTTGGTCTCACGCCACAGCTGGAAGACGGCACCGGCCAGCGGCAGGCCCGTCTTCTTGTCCTTCTTCACGACGGTGACGTCGCCCTCGGTGACGTCGTCGTCCTCCTTCTCGTTCGTCGCCGTGACCGACACGCCGTCGGAGGCGTTCGCCGCGGTCAGCACCAGCGGGCCGAAGACGTTCGGCGAGGGCAGCTCGTAGCCGCTCGGGGCCTTGGTCTCGCGCCAGTAGTACGTGCCGAGCGGCACCGTGCGCGCACACGCTCCGGCCGCCTCGGTGACGCAGTCGTCGCCGACCTTCGTGTCCGCGTCGGCGCCGCGGGTCTGCAAGCCGTCGACGCCGTTGGACTCCCGCCACAGCTCGAACTCGGCGCCCGCGAGCCGGTCCCCGTCGTCCTCGTCCTTCTTGACGACCTCGACCTGGCCGGTGGTGACGGGATCGCCGCAGTCGGGCAGGTCCCCGTCGAAGGGGTAGTTGTGGAACTCCTGGCCACCGCCGCCCGACGCCGAACTGGTGTGGGTGAGCGAGCCGGTGGTGAAGAAGCGGCCGTTCATGCCCGGCACGCTGACCGTCGTCATGGAGCGCTGGTTTCCGACCAGGACGCTGCCCTGGAACTGCCCGGTGCCCTTGAACTCGACGGACGTGGCGTCGGGGAAGTTCCACAGCAGACGGCCGCGCAGCTGGTTGAACGGGCTGCTGTCGTCGATGGTGCCGCTGTAGGTGCTGATGGCGCGGGCCGTGCCGAGCACATTGACCAGTACGGTGGCGCCGTCCGGGATACCCGTGAAGCGGATGCCCTCCTGGCCGCCGCTGCCGCTCATCATGTCGAAGTCGACGTTGAAGACCTGGAGCGCGGAGACGCCGTCACCGGCGAACAGCGTCTCGCCGCCCGCGTGCACGACCGTGCCGGTGGGCGTGCGCGTACCGCCCCCGGGGTGGGCGTAGCACTGGCTGGCCGCCGTCAGTTCGTCCCGCAGCGCGGCGTACGGGGCGGCCGCGTCGGGGTCCTTGCGCAGGGTGCCGAGGATCCTGCCGGACGTGTCGCCGGCATGGCGCACGACACCGCCCTCGGCGAGCAGCCGCTCCCCGGTGCCGACCCGCACGTCCCCTCCGGTGGTGAGCCAGTCCGAGCCCACCGGAGGCGCCACGCGGGAGCCGACACCGGCCTCGCCGACGTTGTAGACGGCGCTGAAGCCCGCCGCCTTGTCCTGGTCGAAGTCGCCGAGGACGACGACACGCCCCTCGGCCTCCGCGGCCCGCTCACGGACGAGGAAGTCCTGACCCACGTACATGTTGATGCCGGCGTCGCGCCACCGGATCGCCCCGTTGTGGACGGGCGGGTAGCCATCGGGCGGGCAGTTGCCGGGCACGCACGGGCCGAGCCCGCCGGGCAGGGGTTTCGCGGCGGCGGCCGCGGCGGCCCTGTCCGGCGCGGGGCCCGGCTTGGCGTGCGCGGCGGGCACGGCCGACAGGCCGCTTCCGGCCACGAGGCCGAGGAGACAGAGATACCTCATCCCGGACTGGATGAAGGAGGGGGAGGTCACGTGCACATCAGCTCCTCATGGGGTCAAAGAGACGTGGAGGAGGCTCGCACGGGGGAGGGCCGCTGCCGTTCAACCGATCCGTTCATGCATACGAAGAACACCGCAAAGGACGAGTCTTCGGCTCCGCGGAGCTGGCGGAGCGGTGCGCGCTCCGCCAGGATGACCCCTCGCCGGAGGCGTCCGTGGAGCCTCTGGGGGCGTCCGTGGAGCGGAGGCAGCGCGATGGGATCACACGCGGCGGCGGGACGGCGCAGACCGCTCGTACTCGGCGCGCTCGGCGTGACGCTGCTCGCCGCCCTGCTGTCCATCCCGGGCGCGGGAGGCGCACCGGTGTCGGCCGACGCCTGCCGCGACACGGGCACCTCGCTGCCGCGCGGCGACTGCGGGCCCTTCTGGCAGGTCCTGGCCGAGGACTTCAACGGCGATCGGGTGCCGCTGGGCGCGTTCAGCGACTGCGACCACCACGCGGACACCTCCGCCGCGTACTGCGCGGGCCTGAAGGGCGCCTACCGCGACAACTGGTGGGCGTACCCGACCGGTTGGCGCGACACGGCGAACGACCGGGCCCGTGCCGTCGCCGGTGTCTACCACCCCGAGGACACCGTGAGCGTGGGCCCCGCGGAGAACGGCGACGGCCGGATGCGCGTCCGGATGTGGCGGCCCGCCGACGGAGGGCCCGTCCACGCCGCGGCGGTCGTACCGCGCGCCGTCATGCAGATGAAGTACGGCAAGTACAGCGCCCGCATCAAGGTGACCAAGCAGGCCCCCGGCTACAAGTCGGCCTGGCTGCACTACGGCGGGGGCTGCGAGATGGACCACCCCGAGGGCGAGTGGACCGGGGCGCTCAGCGCCTTCCACCACCCCTGCGGGGGAGGCGGCCAGGGCTCGTTCCGCGGCGCCGACGACTGGACCGAATGGCACACCGTGTCGACCGAGTGGACCCCCGGCCACGTGCGGTTCTTCGTCGACGGCCGGGAGATCGGGCACGACACCAGGAACGTGCCGAACCGGCCCCTGTCCTGGGTCATGCAGAACGAGAGCGCGCTGGCAGGGCCCGGGGCGGCGCCCGGCAGCAGCGCGCGGCTGGAGATCACCTGGGTCGCGGCCTACGCGTACGGCTGGAAGTGAACTCCCGTACAACCCTTGTCCCCCATCCCGTGTCGAACAGGGCGCCGGACAAGGAACGGGCCCTTTCCGGCACACCCCCGCGCCTGCCCGGCCACCTTCCTTGACAGGAGCCGCTCGTGCGCAAAAACCGTTCGGCCGCCCTCGCCGCGGCCTCGTTCCTACTGCTGACCGGGGCCGGCATCGCCACCGCCCCCGCCGCCTTCGCCGGCACCCCCGGGGGTACGCACGCCGACGACCGCAACAGCGACTTCAACGGCGACGGGTACGAAGACGTGCTGGTCGGCGCCCCGGGCGCCACCGTCAGCGGCCACAAGGGCGCGGGGCTCGTCACCGTCCAGTACGGCTCGACCAGAGGCATCGGCACGACCGACGTCGACCGGTTCAGCCAGTCCACGTCCGGGGTCGCGGGCGCCGCCGAGGCGGGCGACGGCTTCGGCAAGGCCGTCGCCACGGGCGACCTGGACGGCGACGGCTTCGACGACGCGATCGTCGGCATCCCCGGCGAGGACCTCGACGGCCGGGCGGACGCCGGTGGCGTCGCGATCCTGTGGGGCTCCAAGGACGGGCTCACCGGCTCGGCCAGCGACTGGCTCCAGTCCCAGGAACCCACCGCGGGCGAGCAGTTCGGCGCGAGCCTCGCCGCGGCGCACCTCACCGGCGACACGCCGGGCGACGTGCTCGCCGTACTGGACCGCGACGAGCTGGCCCTGTTCGTGTACGACGCCTCGCCGCAGCCCGGCCAGGCACCGCTGCGCCGCCAGGACACCCAGCGGCTCGCCGCGGCCGCCGAGCGGACCATCCGGCCGAAGTCCCTCACCACCGGCGACTACGACGACAACGGCTACGCCGACCTCGTCGTCTCGGGCGTGACCGCGGGCGAGGAGGAGCCCGGCCACGGCTGGTCCCTGCACTTCTCGGGGCACGCCGAAGGGCTCACGTACGAAGGCGAACTGCGCGGCGGCCCCGCGGCCGCGTCCGGCGACATCAACAACGACGGCTACGACGACCTGGTGACCGGCGAGCCCGCCTCCCCGGACGACGGCGGCGAGACGATGACCGGCGGCCTGGTCGGCGTGCGCTACGGCACCGCCGAGGGCCTCGGCGAGGAGGCCAAGTGGTGGACGCAGGGCTCCACGGGCGTGCCCGGCAACCCCGAGCGCGGTGACGGCTGGGGCGCCGACCTGTCCGTCGCGGACACCAACGGCGACGGCTACGCGGACGTGGCGATCGGCGCGCCCGGCGAGGACATCGGCACCGTCGCCGACGCGGGCGCGGTGTGGGTGCTGCGCGGTTCCGAGAACGGCATGACGGCGACCGGCGCCAAGTCGTGGGACCAGGACTCCGCGGACATCCCGGGTGTCCCGGAGAAGGGCGACAAGTGGGGCGCGCAGGTGCGGCTCTCGGACCCGAACAACGACGGCCGCTTCGGCCTCCTCGCGGCCGCGCCCGGCGAGAACGCCGGGGACGGCGTGGTGTGGGTCCTGTCGGCCGGCACCGGCGGCGTGACCGCCACAGGGTCCTGGACGTACGGCGGTTCGTCACTGGGCGCGCCGGGCACGGGGGCGGCGTTCGGCGCGGCGATCGACGAGTGAGCGGGGCGTAGGGCCCGCCCGCCGGGCGGCTGTTCGGGCCTGTCCGCCGGGCGGGCCCGAACAGGCCATCCGGGCGCGGTCGTGAGCGGACCTCTCCGTAAGATCATGGCGATGTCACGGGGGATCGCGCCACGTGCTCACGACTGCGTTCGGAGGCTGAACAGGCATGACAGAGAGCCGAGTTGTCATCGTCACGGGCGGCGGGACCGGCATCGGTGCCGCCACCGCCCGCCAACTGCGGGCCGAGGGGCACCGCGTGGTGGTCTCGGGACGCCGCCCGGAACCGCTGCGCCGCATCGCCGA
Organism: Streptomyces sp. NRRL S-920; assembly: GCF_000717945.1. Lineage (NCBI taxonomy): Bacteria > Bacillati > Actinomycetota > Actinomycetes > Kitasatosporales > Streptomycetaceae > Streptomyces > Streptomyces sp. NRRL S-920. Next base: position 37,993 of record NZ_JODF01000002.1, on the reverse strand, counting down.
GGAGACCGGGGTGTTGGCCCACCCCGCGGACGCGGGCGACCCCGAGGGCGTCGCCGGTCTCGTCGACGCGACCGTGTCGGCGTACGGCCGGATCGACGGGCTCGTACTGAACGCCGGGGTCGGGCGCAGCGGCGCGGTCGGTGACATCACCGACGAGGACTGGGAGTTGGTGATGCGCACCAACCTCACCGGCCCGTTCCTCCTGCTGCGGGCCGCGTTGCCGCACCTGCTGGCGGCGCGCGGCTCGGTCGTCGCGGTCGCCTCGGTGGCCGCGCTGCGCAACGGCGTGGCGAACGCGGCGTACGCGACGTCGAAGGCGGCGCTCCTCCAGCTGTGCCGCTCCCTCGCCGTCGACTACGGCAAGGACGGACTGCGCGCCAACACGGTGTGCCCCAGCTGGGTGCGGACCGAGATGGCCGACCGCCGGATGACCAGGTTCGCCGAGGAGGCCGGCCTCGGGGAGGGCGGCAGCGAGGCGGCGTACGAGGAGGCGGCGCGGCTGATCCCCGCCGGCCGCCCCGGACGGCCGGAGGAGGTCTCCGAGGCGATCAGCTGGCTGCTGTCGTCCGCGGCGTCGTTCGTCAACGGCGCTGCGCTGACCGTGGACGGCGGCGTGACGGCGATCGATCCCGGCACGGTCGCGTTCGACTTCAGCATCACGCCGCGCGGCTAGCGGGCTGACCGACCGGCCGGGTCCGGGCCAGGGTGCGGCTCCTGTCCCGGGAGCCGTCAGCCGAAGCGTTCGACGCGGATCTGAGCCGGTGGGTTCGGGTAGAAGGAGGTCGTGCCCACCGACCAGAGGCCGCCGTCCGTGCCGGGGATCCGCGCGAGCGCCACGGGCAGCACCGTGGAAGTCGACTGCGGGCCCCGCTCACTCGCCCAGGCCGTGCCGTCCCAGCGCAGGTAGTGCGCGCGCTTGTCGTCCCAGAAGTCCCAGCCCGAGATCCGGTCCGGCCTGCCGTCCGCATCCCCGACGATCGAGGTCAGCATCCCGACGCCGAAGGGCTTCTGCACGTCGTTCCACCGCGTGCCGTCCCAGTGTTCGAGGCGGGCCCCCGGCGGCTTGCCGGGCGGCCCGCCGATGCCGTAGGCCCAGCCGGTCAGCCAGACGTCGTCGTGGGCGACGGGCAGCAGGCCGGACACCGAGCCGCGGATGCCGAGCAGGCGGGGTATCACCGTCCAGGCGCCGTCGTAGCGGGCGATGACGTCGCCGAAGACCCACACCTCCCCGCCGGGCGTGACGTGTACGCCGCCCGGGGTGGGCGCGGCCTCGTCCGGCAGCGGCCGGCACCAGCGCCACGTCTTGCCGTCGCCGCGCAGCAGCCCCGCGCGGTCGCCGTGCCGCCCGGACACCCAGAACCGGCCGTCGGGCGCGGCGGCGACATCCGTCAGCCGCGTTCCCGCCTCGCCGCGGCCGGGGAAGGACGTCTCCCGCCAGGTCGTGCCGTCCCAGGTGAGGAGCTGGTCGTGGTCCGCGGCGTCGGTGCCCACGGCCCAGGCCGCCCCGCCTGAGGGGCTGACGGCGACAGCCCGCAAAGTGGTGTACGTCAGATGGGACAGGTCGGTCGGTAACCAGGCCGTGCCGTCCCAGTGCCGGGCGATGGCGGCGCCCCGCTTGGTGTTGTCGATGTCCTGCTGGCCGACGGCCCAGGCCAGGCCGGGCCCCGCGGCGGCCACGCCGTAGAGGCGCGCGGCCGGTGTCCCGGCGGGGGCGGGCACTTCCTGCCAGGACGCGGCGGCCACCGCGGGCCGGGCCGCGGCCCGGCCCGCCAGGGACGCGGGAAGGGCCAGTCCCGCTCCCGCGGTGGCGAGTCCTCGGACAAAGGCACGTCTTCGCATGGGAGACCTTCTTCGGGTGCGTGGGTTCGATGTGGGCAACACACTGAACCGGGCACCGCGACGCGTCAATGCACGCGAGTGCCGACTCTGGACGGCAACTGCTGTGGTGGGCACGGCAGTTGCAGCCAGCATTTGCGCCCCGCCCGCATATGGCGGGCGCGTGAACCAGGGGCGAATATCGGTGTTTTGCTTGACAAGGCACCCAAGTCAATTGTTGACAGCGCGAGTTGGTCTAGTCCATTTTGGTGGCACGTAAGTTCGACGAGGGGCGGATGTGACAGGCGCCGCCGCGCCCGCCTTCAGACGAAACCGAACCTTGGAGCCCCCATGCCAGCTGCCGACCCCTACCTCCACCGAGCCCCCTCCGCCGTCCCGTACTTCAGCGCCGACGGCGAGACGTACCTGGCGCGGACACAGCTGCGGGACCTGACCAAGACGCAGCCGCTCAAGGTGCTGTCCGAGGAGGACTTCGCCTTCTGGCAGACGTACGGCTACGTCGTCGTGAAGCAGGCGATCCCCACCGAGGCGGCCAAGGACCTGCTGGACTTCGCCTGGGAGTTCCAGGGGCTCGACCGGGGCCGCCCGGAGACCTGGTACGAGGAGCGCGCGTTCCGTTCCGACCTCGACCGCGAGCTGCACGTCTACGGCTTCGTCGAGGCCTACCACCACCAGCTCATCTGGGACAGCCGGCAGACGCGGCGGGTCTACGAGGCGTTCACCGACGTATGGGACTGCGACGAGCTGTGGGTCACCCTGGACCGGCTCAACCTCAATCCCCCCAACGTCAAGAACCGCTCCCGCTCCCTGATCGCCCCCACCGAGCGCGGATTCGACATCAACCTCCACTGGGACGTCGACACCACCCTCGGCGTGCTGCCCCAGCGGGTGCAGGGCATCATCGCCCTGGACGACACCCGGCCCGAGCACGGCGGCTTCCAGTGCTGCCCCGAACTGTTCCGCCGCTTCGACCGGTGGAAGGCCCTCCAGCCGGACGACCGTGACCCGATCCGCCCGGCGATCGACCAGGACGACATGCCCGTCGTCCGGCCCGAGCTGGAGGCCGGCGACCTGCTGATCTGGAACGGCCTGCTCGCGCACGGCGTCGCCCCCAACACCTCGGCGAACGGCGTGCGCGCTGTCCAGTACCTGTCGATGATGCCCGCGCTGGAGACCCACGAGGAGCTGCGCCGCTCCCGCGTCGACTCCTGGCGTCACCTCACCACCCCGGACTGGAACGCCACGCTCCTCGGCGACGCCGACAAGCACGAGTCCCTGCGCTACGGCACCGCCACGCTGAACGACCTCGGCGAGAAGCTGCTGGGCCTCACGTCCTGGACCGGACAGTCCGCCGACGCCGCATCCCCCGGCGTCCACTTCGACCAGCCGATCGGGGAAGCCGCATGCGCCGCGTCTGCCTGACCCTCCCCACCGACCGGGCCTGCCCGGAGACGATCGCGGCGATCGGCGGCGAAGCGGCCTACGCCGCCGCGCACTTCGACGCCGAGGTCCACCTGCTGATCCTCGACTCCTCCGACCCAAACACCTTCGCCGCCCACACCCGGGCCGTCCACGCCCTGGGCGAGGTCCCGCGCGTCATCACCCACCACCTCGGCGAGGCGGCGCAGCGTGCCTTCCTGCGCCGGGTCATCGAGCGGGCCGAGGTCGCCAAGCCCGAGCTGATGCTGGAGCTGATGCTCCCGGCCGGGCTCTCCTACGGCGCCTGCACCAACCGCGCGTTCCTGATCGCCGCCGCGCTCGGCTGCGAGTCCGTCCACCGAAGGGACTCCGACAGCCGCTACCAACTCGCCGACGGGGAGCCCGTCTACCCCGTCCACCACGAGCTGACCTCGCTCGGCAAGCGCGCCGCCGAAGCCGCGCACGGCGCCGTGGAGACCGCACTCGACCAGCGGCACGCCCACAAGCGCGTCGCGATGGTCGGCAGCTCCTTCGTCGGGGAGCTGTCCGTGGACATCGGCGAGATACGGGACCTCGACCCCGAGGCCTACTACGACGTGGTCAGCCTCTGGGCACCCGGCGCATGGCCGAAGGAGCGGAAGCGGGAACTCGTCGACGACTCCTTCAGGGGCGCCGGCACGGAGGCGTTCACGGGCGACCGGGCGACCCTGACGCTGGTCGACCCGATGCGCGTGGACATGTGCAACATCAGCTTCCACGGCGTGCACGAACGCGTACCGCTGCCGCCCGCCACCGACACCATCGGCAGCGACTACTTCCTCATCCACCTGGTGCACGACGCGGCGCTTCCCGGTGTCCTGCACAACCGCAACATCGTCAACTTCTACACCGCGGAACGCAGGACCGACGCCGGCTTCGTCGCGTACCAGACGCGCTTCGTCAAGTTCTTCCTGTCGATGCTCTACTTCAACCACATCTACGAGCGGATGGCTTCGGCCGGTGAGGCGCTCCTCGACGACAGGGGCCAGGTGCGCGGGTCCGTCATCAGCGCCCTCGCCCGGCAGAGCGCCACGCTCGACCGCGCCGAGAACGTACACCGCCTGGACCGCGTCGATGCCGCCTACCGCGGACTGGGCGGCAGATACGCCCGGTTCGCCGATCTCCTCGCCACCCGTCGCGAACGCCTCCTGGACGAGGCGCGCGGCGACATCGAGGACTTCGCGCTGCTGACCGAGGCCTGGGAGCCCCTGGTGCGGGCGAGCAAGGCCACCGGTCCGCTGCTCCTCTCGGCGGGGCGGCCCACTTGAGCGCCACGATGACGCACGACACCGTGCCGCTCCTCGACGCCCTGGCGAACGCGGCCGAGGACCAGATCGTCTTCGACCTCCCCGGCATCGAGGAGCGCTACGACACCCTGCGCCGCGAACTGCCCGGCGTCGCCGTCCGCTTCGCCATGAAGGCCTGCCCGGTGGACGAGGTCCTCGCCCGGCTGGCCCGGCTGGGCTGCGGCGTCGACGCGGCGAGCCCCCACGAGGTGGCACAGGCCCTGCGCGCCGGGGTGCCGCCCGCCAGGATGCACTACGGCAACACCGTCAAGTCCGACGCCAACATCGCCGACGCACACCGCCTCGGCATCGGGGACTTCGCGACCGACAGCCTGGAGGACGTCACCGCCATCGCGGAACACGCCCCGGGCGCCCGGGTGTTCTGCCGTATCGCCACCAGCGGCGAGGGCGCGCTCTGGGGGCTCAGTCGCAAGTACGGATGTGCGCCCGCCGACGCCGTCGCCGTGCTGGACAGGGCACGCGAGCTGGGGCTGACCCCCGCCGGTCTGTCCGTGCACGTCGGCTCCCAGCAGATGACGGCCGACGCCTGGCACGAGGCGTTCGACCGCATCGCGGACGTCCTGGCCGCCCTCGGCCGGCGCGGCATCCGCCTGGACCACGTCAACCTCGGCGGCGGCCTGCCCGCCCTCGGCTACCGCGATCAGCGGGGCCGGCCCCTCGATCCCCCGATGGACAAGATCTTCGCCGTGATCCGCGACGGCATGGCACGCCTGAGCGGGATCCGCGGCCACCGGCTCGGCTTCGTCATCGAACCCGGCCGCTATCTGGTGGCCGACCAGGGCGCCATCCGCGCGCACGTCTCCCGGCTCTCCGCGCGGCGCGGCCCCGACGGCGAGCGCCAGTACTGGCTGTATCTGAGCTGCGGCAAGTTCAACGGCCTGTACGAGATGGACCAGGTGCAGTACCGCCTGGTCTTCCCCTCGCACCGCGAGGCCGAGTCGGTGCCGGCCGTGGTGGCGGGCCCCACCTGCGACAGCGACGACGCCTTCTCGCACGAACACGGCCTGGTCCAGGTGCCCAAGGCGCTGGCCTCCGGCGACCCCGTATGGGTGCTGTCCTGCGGCGCGTACGCGACCAGTTACATGACGCGGGGCTTCAACGGCTTCAGCCCGCTCCCGTACACCTGGATAGACGGCGGCGACGCGTGAACCACGAGATACGGACACGCCCCGTCGCCGACGGCGACTGGGACGGCATCGCCCTCCTCGAACACCGCGCCTACCACCGCCTCGGTCTGTCGGAGGGGCGGGCAGCGCTGGAGGCCAAGGCGCACGCGTCGCCGGCCACCTGCTTCGCGCTGGACCTGAGCGGGCGCCTCGCGGGCTATCTGCTGGCCCTGCCCTACCCGGAATCCGCCTACCCGCGGCTGGGCGCCACCGACGACGAGCCGACGCCCGCCTCGCGCAATCTCCATCTGCACGACATCGTCGTCGCGGAGGACCTGCGGCACCGGGGCCTCGCGCGCCACCTCCTCAACCGCCTGACCGCGACCGCCCGTTCGCACGGCTACGAGCAGATCTCCCTGGTGGCTGTCGGCGGCAGCGAGACGTTCTGGTCGGCCCGCGGTTTCACCACCGGGCGCGGGGCCGTGCCGCCGGCCGGATACGGCCCGACCGCTGTGTACATGTCCAGGGCGGTGCCGGCCGGACCGGCACCGCGCAGAGAAACAGAGAAGTGGGCTGATGTCGGTGCTCCGCGTACGTGATCCTTTCCATCGGGGCCAGTTGGCGGTCGCAGCCCTGTTCTGCTCGCTCGGCTTCCAGTACGCCACGTGGGCGTCCCGGATCCCCGCCCTCAAGAGCGGCCTCGGTCTGAGCGCGGCGGAGGTCGGCGTCCTGCTGATGGCCGCGGGCGTCGGCGCCGCGGTGTCCTTCCCCGTGGTCGCGGCGCTGATGCGGCACCTCGGCTCCCAGCGCCTCGCGCTCCTGTCGGCGCTCTGCCTGGCCCTGCTGCTCCCGGCGCTCGCCGCGGCGCCGAACTACCCCGTCGCCCTGCTGGTCATGTGCGTCGACGGCGTCCTCGTGGGCTGCCTCAACGTCGCCATGAACGCCCAGGGCGCCGCCCTCGAAACCAGATTCGAGCGCAACACCATGGCCCGGCTGCACGCGACGTTCAGCGGCGGCTCCCTGCTCGCGGCGCTGCTCGCCTCCGGCATGAACGCGGTGACGTCGGCGGTGGCCGTCCACTTCACCGCGGCCGCCGCGATCCTGCTCCTGCTGGTGGCGTACGCGCGTACCGGCCTGCTGACGGACGATCAACTCCCGGCGCAGCAGGGGGAGAAGAAGCGCACCGGGAAGTGGACCGCGCCCTCCCGCGTGACGCTGTGGATGTGTGTCGCGATGGCGTTCGGCACCGTGACCGAAGGCGCGATGAACGACTGGTCGGCGCTCTATCTGGAGGACGTCGCCGACGCCTCCGTCGAGCTGGCGCCCCTGGGCATCGCCGTCGTCTCCGGAATGATGGTCGTGGCCCGGCTCTTCGCCGACGGATGGCGCGGCCGCTGGGGCGACGGCCGCGTCGTGCTGGCCGGCAGCGCGCTGGCGGGCGTGGGCCTGCTCCTCGCCCTGCTCAGCGGCGGCCTGGTCCCCGCGCTGCTCGGTTTCGCCTGCGTGGGCCTCGGCATCGCGGCCGTCACCCCGTGCGTCTACGTGGCCGCGGCCGGGCAGGGCTCCGACTCGCTGACGCTCGTCGCCGCCATGGGGACCACGGGCCTGCTGGCCGGGCCGCCGCTGATCGGCTTCATCGCGGGCGCGAGCAGCCTGGTCTGGGGCTTCGCGGCGGTCGCCGCGTCGGCGCTCGTCGTCTGCGCGTGCAGTACGCGGATCACGTGGACGGCCGCCGAGCCCGAGCAGGTGACCCCCACGTAACTCCCGTATCCCGCCTCACTTGTGCCTACTGGAGGGTAGGCCTACCCGGCCCCCTTGTTATACGGTCTGTCTAACAACGGGGCCGTGGCGTGCCGGGAGGCGGGCGCCGCGGCCTTGCCCTGACGTCCGAGTCAAGGAGCCGCACCATGGCGAGCAGCACTGTCCGGCCGAGCGCGCAGGATGATTCCCCGGAGGGCGACATCTCCCGGCGGCTGCTCGACTCGGCCGCGGTCCTCGCGTACGACCCCGCCACCGAGGTCGACTGGGAGACCCCGCTGGACCGCGACTGCCACGGCGCGAGCCCGGAGTGGAGCACGCTCTACGGCACCGCGTACTGGCAGGAGTTGACCGAGGAGCAGCGCAAGGAGCTGACCCGGCAGGAGGCGGCGTCGGTGGCCAGCACCGGCATCTGGTTCGAGATGATCCTCCAGCAGATGGTGCTGCGCGATGTCTACGCGAAGGACCCCACCAGCGCCGAGGTCCAGTGGGCGCTCACGGAGATCGCCGAGGAGTGCCGCCACTCGATCATGTTCGCGCGCGGAGCCGAGAAGCTGGGCGCGCCCCCGTACCGGCCGCACCGGATCGCGGTCGAGCTGGGCAGGGTCTTCAAGACGGTCGCCTTCGGGGAGGCGGCGTACGCCGCGATCCTCGTCGCCGAAGAGGTGCTCGACGTCATGCAGCGCGACTGGATGCGGGACGAGCGGGTCGTGCCCTTCGTCCGCACCATCAACAACATCCATGTCGTCGAGGAGTCGCGGCACATGAAGTTCGCCCGCGACCAGACGCGCAGGCGGCTGGCCGGCGCGGGCCGGGTGCGCCGCCAGATCAACGCCCTCGTGATCGCCATCGCGTCGTACGTCATCGTCACCAGCATGGTGAACCGCGAGGTCTACGCGAACGCCGGGCTCGACGAGGAGCGCGCCCTCGCCGAGGCGAGGACCAACGAACACCACAAGTCCATGATGCGCTCCAGCTGCGCCGGCCTCATGGAGTTCCTGGCCTCGTGCGGCCTGCTCACCAAGCCCGCGCTGGCTTTCTACAAGCGCGCCCACCTCATCTGACGCCGCCACCGCCACCGCCACGGCCACCGCCACCGTCGCCTTCGCCGAGCCGAGTCCAGGAACATGACCTACGCCATCACCCAGACCTGTTGCGGCGACGCCACCTGCGTGGCCGTGTGCCCCGTCAACTGCATCCACCCCACACCGCAGGAGCGGGCGTTCGGCAGCACGGAGATGCTGCACATAGACCCCGCGACCTGCATAGGCTGCGGCGCGTGCGCCGACGCCTGCCCGGTCGACGCGGTCTTCCCCGTGGACCGCCTGCCCGCCGCCCTAAAGGAGTACGCCGCGATCAACGCGGCCTACTTCGAAGGGGCCGGGGCGCCCCAACAGGACCCGGACGGGCCGAACTTCCACGCGTGGGGCGAGCCGGACTTCCCGCGCGTCCTGCCCGCGGACTTCGCGCCGCTCAAGGTCGCCGTCGTCGGTACCGGCCCAGCCGGCATGTACGCCGCGCAGGATCTTCTGCTGCACACCAGCGCCGAGGTGACTCTGATCGACCGCCTGCCGCTGGCCGGCGGACTCGTGCGCTACGGCGTCGCGCCCGACCATCCCGCCACCAAGAAGGTGGGTGACGCCTTCGCCCGCTTCCACACGCATCCCCGAGTACGGATGCACCTGGGGCTCGACGTGGGCACCGACGTCACCGCGCAGGAGCTGGCCGCGCACCACGACGCGGTGATCTACGCCGTGGGAGCGTCCGCCGACCGCCGACTGTCCGTACCCGGCGAGGACCTGCCCGGCAGCGTCGCCGCGAGCGCGTTCGTCGCCTGGTACAACGGCCACCCCGAAGCGGCGCCAGAGGGCTTCGACCTGTCGGCGGAGCGCGTCGTCGTGGTCGGCAACGGCAACGTCGCCCTCGACGTGGCCCGCATCCTGCTCGCCGACCCGGACGACCTGGCCCGTACGGACATCGCGGGGCACGCCCTGGCGGCGTTGCGTGCCAGTGCGGTCCGCGAGGTGGTCCTGCTCGCGCGCCGCGGACCCGAACACGCCGCGTACACCACCTCCGAACTGCTCGCCCTCACGCACCTGCCCGGCGTGGAGCTGGTCGTCGACGACCACGACCCGCGGACGGCCGCCGCCGTAGAGGCGGCCGGTCCGGGGAGCAAGGCGGCCCTCCTGCGCGGCGTCACGCGCAGGCACCTCGACGGGGAGGAGCCGCCCGCGCCCGGGCGGCGTATCGTCCTACGTTTCCACAGCCGCCCCGCGGAAGTCCTCGGCGAGGGCCGGGTGGAGGCCGTGCGCGTCACCTCGGACGCGGGGGAGCGGACCCTGCGTGCGGGCATGATGCTCCGCGCGATCGGCTACCGCGGCCTGCCGGTGCCGGGACTCCCCTTCGACGAGAGCACCGGCACGGTCCCGCACGAGGGCGGGCGGGTCACCGGACAGCCGGGCACCTACGTCGTGGGCTGGATCAAACGCGGCCCCACCGGCGGCATAGGCACCAACCGCACCTGCGCCGCCGAAACGGTCTCGACCCTGCTGGCCGACGCGGTCGCCGGGACCCTGCCCACACCGACGCGGGCCTCCCGCGCCTTCCACCGCCTGGCGCGCGGCCACGGCCGCCGCGGTCGACGGCGGGCGGGGGCGGCACGCTAAGCGGGCGCCGGGCGCCACGAGGCCCGTACGCTGCCGATTCAAGGTCTCTCCAAGGTCTGCCGCAGGCCCGCGCCGCACTGTAGGACGTGGAAAGCAGTCGGCGTCCTCGGAGGGGAAACACCATGGCTGTTCGTACGTTGCTCGCAAGCGCGGGGCTGGGCGCCGCGCTGGCCCTGGGAGCCGTGGCGGCCCCCGCACAGGCCGCCCCGGCCCAGTCCGCGCCCGCGCGGTCCGCCCCGGCGCAGGCATCAGCGTCCGACGGGGGGTTCCTGTCGTGCCCGCCCGGCGCGCCGAGGCCCAGAGCGGGCTTCCGCTGCCTGTCTCCGTACTCGACGGAGCCGCGGTGCGACGCCGGTGTCCTCCAGCACATCAGGGCCACGCCCGCGACCGAGGGCTACTGCCAGCGGAGCGGCGGGACGTGGTGGGGCTTCGTCAACATCTACTGACGGGGGGTGCGGATACCGCTGACGCGGCCTGGCGGCTTCAGTCCTCCAGGGCTTCCCGGACGGCCCCGAGGTCCACGAACTTGAAGTTGGTGGAGGGGCGTTCGCCGTCCCCGGGAGCGTCGTGGCCGTCCTGCACGACGAGCAGGCCGTTCGGGTACTTGCGGCCGAGCGGCGCGGCGAGCGCGGCGGCCCCGTCGCACTCCTCCGAGCCGTCGAGGGCGGAGGAGGCGGGGGTGACGCGGAAGCCGCCCTCGTACTCGTTGGCGTCGGACAGCTCGCGGTCATAGGCGGCGAACGTGTTGTCGCCCTGGCTGGACGCCAGCAGGTGGCCGTCGCCGTCCGGCTCGGTGAGCAGCGTCAGTCCTTCGACATCGGCACTGAGGCGGGTGCCGCCGTAGCCGGGGTCGGCACCCGCCTCGCACTCCTCGGTCTCCTCGTCGTAGGTGCCGGGCACGCCGAACTCACGCACTTTGTCGATGAGTTCCGGCGTTCCGGTCAGGTCGGCGCGCATCCGCCAGATGCCGACGTCCTCCTGACCCGCGTACAGCGTGCCGTTCGCTGGGTCGACCACCATGCCCTCGACCTGGGGGAGTTCGCCGGGTTCGCCGCAGGGGGTCCACGAAGTGCCGTTGGGGAGGCGGAACGTCGCGGGCAGGTCGAGGGAGCGGACCTTGCGGTAACCGACCTTGCCGCGGGCTCCGGGAGTGATCTCCAGCAGGGCGACGCTCGTCCGCTCCCGGCGGCTGACCAGCGCGTAGGAGCGGCCCGTGGACTTGTCCGTCCAGGTGGCGAGCCCGTACGCGGTGCGCTGCTCGTCGATCTCCTCCTGCGAGGCGGAGAACACGGGCGGCGCGGCCGGGTCCGTGACGTCGGTGAGGGGGCCGCCCGCGCGGTCGCGTTCGACGCGGTAGAAGCGGAGCCGGTCCCCGCCCCGGTCGCTGGTCACGGCGAGGTCGGCGCGGCCCGAGGAAAGGCGCAGACCGTGCACCAGATCGACGTTGTTGAAGCGGCCGGGCGCGTGGTCCGGGCCCGGCGCGGGGGGCGCGGGCACGGACTGCACCTCGCGGGCGTCCAGGTCGTAGACGCGCAGGCCGCCCTGCTTGGCGGTGGCGATCACCAGGCTGCGGCCCGGGGTGGCGGCATCGCGCCAGATCGCCGGGTCGTCCGCGTCGGCGTCGCCGCCCGCCTCGTCATCGTGCAGCGGCGGCGTCTCGGCCCGCGGAGCGACGGCGGGCAGGGTGGCGCGCGGGGCGGCCGGGTCGACCGGGGTGGCCAGGGCCTCGCCGGGCAGGGCGGCCGCGGCGAGCGCCATGACCGCCGTGGCGAGGGCGAGCGTCGTCGATCGGGCATCGCGGTTCATGACCACGCGGGGCTCCTTCAAAGAGAACGCAAGACAGAGCAAGCACACGTAAGGGAACGGAAGATCGGGAGGCAAGGACGTGCAGAGTGTGTGTTCCGCGTATGAAGACTTACCGCGAGGTAACGGGTCCTCGACCGATGCGGGACGTGAACAAACGGTGAAGCAGCGGAAGTTGAGCACCTCGGGGGAGGCTGATGTCGGTGGATGAACGACCCGCTGTCGACACCGTGAGCGCGCGCACCACACTCGGCATGAGTACCGCCTACCTCGCCCCCCGCACCCCCACCGAGCAGCGCCTCGCCGCCCTCTGGAGCGCCTGTCTGGAGGTCGCGCCCATCGGGGTGGCGGACGACTTCTTCGAACTCGGCGGCGACTCCTTGCTCGCCGCCGAGCTGCAACTGGCCATCGACCAGGAGTTCGGTGTCGAAGTGCCCGCCGCCGCACTGTTTTTGACACCCACTGTCGCCGCCCTCGCGCAGGCCCTGGCAGCGGCGGCCGAGGAGGCGCAGGCGGCCCGACCGGCCGCGCCCCGGGAGCCGATGCCATGAACACGCGCTCCCCGCAGGTGAACCTCGCCGACCCGGACCTGTACGCCGTCGGCGACCCGCACGCGGTCTGGCGCACGCTGCGCGAACGCGCCCCCGTCCACTGGCAGCCGGTCGGCGATTCCCTCGGCTTCTGGTCCGTGACCCGCTACACGGACGTCGAACGGGTCCTGGAGGATCACGCGAGCTTCACCTCCGAGCGCGGCACCCTGCTCAGCCTCCTCGGCCGCCACGACCCGGCGGGGGGCCGGCAGATGGCGGTCACCGACCCGCCCCGCCACGGCCGGATGCGGGCCCCGCTGCACCGGGCGCTGCGCCTGCGGTCCGCGGAAACCCACGCCGATGAGATCCGGGCGGGCATCCGCGCACTGCTGCCCGAGGCCCCGCCCGGCACCGGGCGCTCCTTCGACTTCGCCGAGGCCTGCGCGCAGCTCCCCCTGGTGGTCCTCGGACCCCTGCTCGGACTGCCCGCCCGGGACCGCCCCCGCCTCGTTCGCCTGGCGATGATGTGCGCGGCCGAGGACGACCCCGGACACCAACTGCCCGGCGGCCCCGAGGCCACCTTGCGGCAGGCCCACCGCGAACTGTTCGCGTACTTCGCCGACCTGGTACGGGACAGGCGGCGCCGACTGGCGCGGCGGCCCGGCAAGAGCGCGGAGGACCTGGTCGACGTACTCCTGACGATGGACGCCGACGGGGAGCGGCTGACGCCCGGCGAGGTCCTGTCCAACTGCTACAGCCTGCTCCTCGGCGCCGGCGTGACACTCGCCCACGTCCCCCCGGCCGCCGTCCTCGAACTGGCCCGCACCGGCGGCTACGCCCACTGGGCCGCCCGCCCCGAACTCCTCGGCAGCGGCGTGGAGGAGGCACTGCGGTGGGCGTCGCCCGCCGGCCACTTCATGCGGCACGCGCGCCACTCCCTCGACCTGGCGGGCGTGCGGGTGGCGCGCGGTGACGCGGTCGTGGCCTGGCTGGGCTCCGCCAACCGCGACGCCACGGCCTTCGACCGGCCCGAGGTGTTCGACCCGGCCCGCCGCCCCAACCGCCATCTGGCGTTCGGCGCGGGACCGCACTACTGCGCGGGGGCGAGCGTCGCCCGGGTGACGCTGCGCCTGTTCTTCGCGGAACTGTTCGACCGGTATGCGCGGATCGAGGTGACCGGCGCGCCCCTGCGGGCCCGCTCGACGTTCCTCGCCGGCATCACGCACCTGCCCGTACACGTACAGCCGAGGCACAAGGAGGTGGCGCGGTGACCGCGGCCACGCCCAGCGCGACAGAGGGCACATGTGAAGCGACGTACGCCCAGGACCTGCTGAACCTGGTGGAGACGCTCCTGCCGGGCACCGTCCTCCAACCGGGATTCCTGGTCCGCGCGGCCTACCGCCTGTCGGGGCCGGTGGACGAGAAGGCTCTGCGCCAGGCGCTCGACGACGTGGTCGCCCGGCACGGGGCGCTGCGCACCCTGCTCCTGCGCGACGGCGAAACCCTGCGCCAGCGGGTGCTCCCGCCGAAGCCCGTCCCGCTGACCGTCACCCGCCTCGGCCCGCACGAATCGGCCGACGACTGGATCGCCGACGTCACCACCAGGCCCCACCCCCACGACGAACTTCCGCTCCTTTACGCCTACTTGGCCCGCCGCGACGACGGCGAGACGCTCCTCGCCCTCGTCGCCCACCACATCGCGTCCGACGCCTGGTCGCAGGACGTGATCGCCCACGACCTCGCCACCGCCTACACCGCCCGGCTGCGCGGCGAGGAACTCCTGTCGGCCGATGTCATGCAGTACGCCGACATCGCCGCGGAGGACCGCAGCGACGAGTGGCAGGCCCGCATCGCCGAGGCGCTGCCGTACTGGCGCGACCGCCTCGCCGACGCGCAGGGCCTCGGCCTGCCCGCCGAGACACCGGACGCCGCGCCCGGACCGAGCGCCGTGCACGCCTTCCGCGTCGACGACGCGCTGCGCCGCGCGGTGCGCGACGCCGCCCGGCGCGGGCGCACCACCCCGTTCACGCTGCTCCTGACCGCGTTCGTCGGCGCGCTGCTGCCGCCCGGCGACGCGATGGTGCCGGTGATCACCGCGGGGCGCATCCCCTCCGAGTGGAACACCGTCGGCTTCCTGCTCAACGTCCTTCAGATCCGCGTCGAGCACACCGGCCCGGACGGCCTGCACGACCTGCGCCCGCGCGTCGACCGGCGGTGCCGCGAGGCGTACGCGAACGACATCCCGCTGCTGCCCGTCCTGCGGGAGAACCCGCACCTCCTGGAGCGTATGACCGCACGCGACCGCGTCGCCCCCGTCTTCCAGATGATCGTCCGCCGGCCCGAGCGCCCCTCGGCCGAGACCTCCGCCCTCGGCCTCGACCGCCTGCCCCTGGACGCCCAGCCGCCGCTGCCGATACCGCTGCCGTTCCTGTGGACCATGCGCTGGGACGACGCACCGGGCGGATACGTCACCTACGACGCGCACCTGTTCAGCCCCGCGTGGATGGAACGCGCCGTCGACACCTACCAGGGCGTCCTGACCGAACTGGTCCGCTGACATGGGCGCGAGCGAACCACCCCACATCCTCGACCTCGTCGAGCCCCGCCTGCACGCGCCCGGACCGGCCGTCGCCGACAGCGAGGGCACCTTCGGCTACCGCGAACTGGACGCCGCCTCCCGGGCGGTGGCCCGGCTGCTGCTCGCACGCGGCGCCCGGCGCGACGAGCCGGTCGTGGTGCACGGCACCGCCTCCCGCCGGACCGTCGCCGCGCTGCTCGGCGTGGTGCGCGCGGGCTGCCGCTTCGTCCCCGTCGACGCGGGCTTCCCCGAGGAGCGCCGGCGCCTGATGGTCCGCCGCAGCGGCGCCCGCTTCCTCCTCGCGCCGGACGGCCACGCCCTCGCCCTGCCCGGCGGGCCCGAGCCCTTCCCCGGCGGCCCTGCGGACGTGGGCGCCGCGCGGGACGACTGGTTCCAGCTCCGCCGGGGCAGCCATGCCTACACCTGCTTCACCAGCGGCTCGACGGGCCTGCCCGAACCGGTGACCATCTCCGCGACCGCGCTCGGCTGGTCCACCGCCGCACGCCTGACGCATTACCCGGAGCCGGTCGGAGCCTTCCTGCTCTGCTCGTCGATCTCCTTCGACAGCTCCATGGCGGGCATCTGGTGGACCCTCGCCACCGGCGGTCTGCTCGTCATTCCGGACGGCCGCCCCGGCGACCTGCTCGCCCTGGCCCGCGCCGCCGAACTGCACGACGCCACCCACCTGTTGCTGGTCCCCTCGTTGTACGGCGCCGCGCTGCGCGGCGGCCTCGCGCCCCGGCTGCGTACCCTCACGACCGTGATCGTGGCCGGCGAGACATGCCCACCCGCCCTGGTCGCCCGCCACTACGCGGAACTGCCACGGGCGGCGCTGTACAACGAATACGGGCCGACCGAATGCACGGTATGGGCCACCGTCCACCCCTGCACACCCGCCGACGCGGCGGCACGCACGGTCCCCATCGGCAGGCCCGTCACCGGAATCACCGCGAACATCGCGCCCGACGAGGACGGCGAGGAGGGCGCCCCCGGGGAGCTGTACCTCGCCGGCCCCGGCCTGGCCGTGGCAGGCGGCAGAGCGGACCGCTTCGTGATCCGCGACGGCGTGCGCTGCTTCCGTACGGGCGACCTGGTGACGGTCAGGGGCGACGGGGCGCTGCTCTTCCACGGCCGCACCGACCACCAGCTCAAGCTGGGCGGCATGCGCGTCGAACGGGCCGAGATCGAGCAGGCCCTCACGTCCTGCGACGGCATCATCGAGGCGGGCGTCGGAGTCACCGGCACGGCCAGGACGCGCCCGATCGGCTTCGTGGTCACCGAGGGCGGCGCGCTCGACGAGCGGCGCATCCGTACGCAACTCCTGAGCAGGCTCCCCACCACCGCCCTGCCCGCCCGCGTCGTCGCCGTGCCCGCGCTGCCCCGCCTGCCCAACGGGAAGGTCGACTACCGAGCGCTGGACCACCGGGCGAGCGACCACCGATCGACCGACCCTCGCGCGACAACAAGAAGGCCCCGGTGTCCATGACGGATACCGGGGCCTTTCGCGAGCGCTGGGCAGGCCTTGCACCTGCATCTCCCTACAGGAAGTAGGGTGCCTTTCCTTGGACCACCAACGCCGGGCCTGTCACCGGTGTTTCGGTGACGAGCACAAGATCAACCTTAGCGCATGTTCGCCGGGCTCGCTGCCACCCCCTGCGTCCCGGGGGAGTTCACACGTACGTGTGATGAAGGCAACACGCTTTGCCTGCTAGCGTGTTGGCCCGTCGACGAGCGAGCACGCCTCCGAACCACGTCTCCCGCCCCATCTCCTCCGACTCCCGCTGCCGCGACCGCGCCGGGCAGTCGACCCGACGACCACCGATCACCGCGGCCGAGCCGCACCTGCGGAGGGGACAACAGGCATGACCGGACTGACCAACTCGACCCGGGCGATCCTCAAGGCCACCTACACCCAGCCCGTCCCGTCGGCCGTGCCCACCGAGCCCGAGCCGGGGGCGACAGGCGGGGCGCGCTCGTCCCTGTCGGTCTTCTCGAAGCTGAACTTCATGCGCTCCCTGCACCTGAGCGGCCAGGAGGCCGAGGCCCTGGGGGAGCGGCTGCGCGAGGAGGACACCGAGCTGTCCGCGGTGTTCGAGACCATCGCGCCGTCCCTGTCCGACAACGGCCCGGCAGCCGCGGCGAGCACCGCCCGGCTCTACGAGAGCGTCGGCCCGCAGGCGCTCGCCGCCATCGGCCGGGTGGCCGCCGCCATGCGCGCCACGGACGACAGGGAGGCAAGCGCCCAGGGCCCGGACAGCACCGAAGTCGGCCTGCTCGTCGACCGTTTCGTCGAGGAGGCCGCCATCCAGCCGGTCGGCTGGCTGCATCTGGAGCGGATCGAGATGCAACCGGTGGGTCTGGAACGCGGCGAACTGGTCTCGACCATCCCCATGGCCCCGGGCGAGACCGCCCGCGTGAGCCACAAGGAGTGGTCGACGCAGAGCGAGGAACTGTCCCGGATCATCACCGACGAGCTGGAGACGTACGCGGAGAAGGGCGTGGCCGAGAAGACGGACGTGGCCATGTCCACCACCAACGAATCCAAGCGCGACACCAACCTCAACTTCGGCGTCACGGCCAGCGGCAGCTACGGCACGGTCTCGGTCACCAGCACCCTCAACTACGGCGTGTCCACCTCCGACCACGAGTCGCGCCAGGCCAGCTCCAAGCACGCCACGGAGATCACCTCCAAGGCCTCCTCCCGCTCGCGCAAGGAGCACAAGGTCTCCTTCAGGACCGAGACCCGCCGCGGCGAGGAGGACGAAGCCGCCCGCGTCATCACCAACAACTCCCCCCGGGTGATGCGCATCGACTACTACCGCATCATGCGCAAGTGGCGCGTGGACCTCATGCGCTACGGCCTGCGCATGACGTACGACCTGGTGGTCCCCGACCCCGGCGGCGCGCTGCGGCGCCAGCTCATGGAGCTTGCCGAGATCGACAAAACCCTCGCCACCCCCTACGAATTCGCCTTCGGCATCGACCAGATCGACCGGACCAACTGGATGACCCTCGCCGCCCGTTACGGCGCGTCGGTGACCGCGCCCCCGGAGGAGTACCTCAGCCCGCCCGACTACACCTACGAGTTCCCCTCCGTCATCGGCGAGGACGAGGCCGAGACCACCCGGTACCAGTCCTGGCAGATCGACCTGCCGGAGGGCTACGAACTCGTACCGGTCCTCTTCGAGGTCAACTACTACGGCTGGCGGCCCGCCGAGCTGGCCCGCTTCGACGTGATCGGCGACGAGGCCGTGGAGGTCACGGCGACCCCGGTCGGCGCGGAGATCAAGGGCCGCTACCAATCCCAGCTCCTGCACCTGAACGGCAAGGTCGGCCACCTCTCCATCCAGTACACCCACCGCAACATCAGCTGGGCGGGATTCCGGCTCGCCGCCACCCTGCGCCTTTCGGACCAGGCATACCTGGCCTGGCAGCTCGCCACCTGGCAGAAACTGCGCGAAGCCGCCGAGCAGCAGTACTACACGCTCCAGCAGCGGGTGCGGGACCGCCGCGAACAACTCCTCGCCGAGCTGAACCGCGACGACACCCTCACACTGCGCCGCGCCGAGCGCGAGGAGCTGATGAAGCGCTCCCTGCAATGGCTCTTCGGCACCGACTTCGACACCGCCCCCGACGAGATCGACGCCGTGCTCGGCCACCTGGGCACCAGTGGGACACCGACCTGGACCGACGACATCGACCCGTCCACCCTCCCCGTCGGCGACGAGACATGGCTGAAGATCAGGAAGTTCGGCGAGTTCGTCAAGTTCCTGCACCAGGCCGTGGAATGGGAGAACGTCCTCTACTTCTTCTACCCGTACTTCTGGGGCTCGGAGAAGCTGGCCGAGACCAAGCGGCTGCTGTGGCACCCCGATCCGCTGCGCCGGGAGTTCCTGCGGGCGGGCGCCGCGCGCGTGGTCATGCCCATCCGGCCCGGCTTCGAGCGTGCCTTCTCCCGGCTGATGTCCACCGGCCGCATCGACGGCGGCGGTTCGCCGGACCCCCAGAACCCGCCGTACATGTCCATCGCCGAGGAGATCCAGGCGTACGCGCGGACGAACTACCCGGGCATCCCGCCCGCGAACCCAGACATCGCCGCACGGGCCCGCCCCCTGCTGACGGTCAACCAGCAGCGGGCATGGCGCGAGATCGAAGCCATCGTCACGGCCCTGGAGACGTACGCGGAGAAGGCCAAACAGCGGGACGACCCGACGTGGCGCGGCGCGCCGATCGAGCCGGAGTACTACCCGACGACCCGGCAGGGGCTGCGCGTCCTGCTCGACACCCGCCCGAACCTCGTCCTCACCGATCCCTGGGGACGGCCGTACCAGTACCGGAACCCCGGGCGCACCGCCCCGTTCGTCGTCCTCAGCCAGGGCGCGGACGCGTCGGAGGGCGGCACGGAAGAAGCGACGGACATCTCCACCGACGCGGAAGGGAATCTCGTCGGCACCTGGTTCGAGTACACGCCGTGCAGCGGCCTCGACATCGAGGTCGGCTCCGACTTCTCCGACAACGGATAGCGGGGTCCCATGGCCGACGTCCCCTTCCTGGACCACTACTGCGCGTTGCCGACCCGGCCGGTCGGGAGTGACGGCGAGGGAAATCGCAGCGGTGTGCGCCAGGACCTGGAGGCGCTCACCGCGGAGCTGTACGTGGCCGAGCGCTTCACCGAGTACTTCAGGCAGCGCTACCCGGACTCCGACGTGATCAGCCAGCTCAACCTCCTGGACGCCAACCGCTTTCGCGGTGCGACGGAGATCCTCGCCAAATGGATCATCGCGGAGTACCGCAACGAATTCGGCCGCGATGCCCTGAAGCAGAACATCAAGACACAGACGCCCGGCGGTCAGTTGCGCTCGGACATGCTCGGCGTCCGGTCCGAGGGGACGACCATGGTCCTCGAACTGGTCGAGGTGACCACGGTCGGCGAGGCCAAGAAGGCCGAGATCGAAGACCTTCAGCACAAGACGGACGTCCTCACGCGCTTCGTCATCGATCCGGCCCTCAAAGAAATGCTCGCCCTCCAGCGCGCCGGGCGGGTGAGCATCGGGGCCCCGACGCGGATCGAGATCCGCCGGTCGACATGGCGGCCGGCCTGGAACGAGCTGTACTACCCGCTCGTCCCGCTCCCGGGCGCGAGCGGCAACGTCAAGTACGAGTGGATCTGTTACAAGCCGACCTTCCGCCCCGACGGCATCGGCAAGGACGGCCTGGTGCTGTACGAGATCCACTCCACGCGCCTGCCGCAGGGCGTCCCCCTCGAAGTGCTCCGAAGGGTCGCCCGGCGGCTGCGCGAACTGGAGAACCAGCACCAGCTCGTGCTGCTGCCCGCGATGCAGCAGTACTGGGACGACAACGCCGCCGACAGCAGGGAGCTGAAGAAGTGGCTCGCCATCGGGCTCGGCGCGGCCCTGCTCGTCACCCTGGTGGTGCTGGCCTGGCCCACGGCGCTGCCGCTCGCCGCGGGAGCCGCCGAAGGCTCGGGGGCCGCGGCCGCGGCGGGCGCGGCGGAGGCCGCCGCAGCCGCCGAGGCCGCACAGCTGGCGAACGCGGTCCGCTACGCCGAGAGCGCGACGAAGGTCCCCGGCTACTTCGAGCGGGCCCAGGCGGCCCTGCGGCCGCTGCTGTCCGGCGGCTTGGGCCGGGGCCTCGTGGGCAGTCACTGATCCGGGGAGCCGCCCTCCAGGGCCGCGATCTCCGCCAGGGACATGCCCAGTTCGTCGTGCAGGAACCGTACGACCGTCCAGTGCGGCAGGGCGTCCTCGTCGAACGGCCCGAACGCGGCGGTGTAGAGGGGGATCCACCGCAGCGCCTCCTCGGCGGCCGTCTCGCGCCCCGGGGCCGCCTGGTAGGTGTCGTAGGAAACGCTCCGATGGTGGATGAAGTAGCCGCCGGGGAGCCGCTGTTCGCAAAGCTCCCGGTACTCGCGGGTCTGGAGAATGAGGTAATGCCAGATCTCGTCGACGTCCTGCTCGACGGGGAGGAAGAGGCCGCCGAGCCGGTCGGGGTGGCGGGAGACCAGGTAGAGGTAGCGGAGGCACTCGCGGACCTGATGCCTGACCTGGGCGGCATCGTGGGCGCCGGGCTTCTCGGCGAAGTAGCGCACCACCTCGTCGTGCAGGTCCTCGCCCAGCAGCGCTTCGGCGGTGGGAGGCGCGGCGCCCGGGGTGCTCTCCGGGGCGGTGAGCCACGCGTACTTGCCGGACCGGCCGATCGGTACGTGCGCGCGGTGCTCCACGCCGCATGCGCGGCCCGTCAACGCGCCTACGGCCGCGGCCAGTTCGGTCTCCGCCTCCGCGGCGAGGGGCTCGCCGTCGAACGTCGTGTACGCCAGTCGGCACCGGCCCTCGCCGGTCAGACGCAGCTGGTGCAGGAAGACGCGGGGGCTGACGGCGGCGACGCGGGCGTCGAGGTCGGCCTGGGCCACCGGGCCCTCGGGCGTCGCGAGGAGTTCCTTCTCGCGGCCGCAGAAGGAGACGATCCGCTCCGGGTCGGCGCTGCCGTCGCTGGTGCGCACGCAGTCACCGGAGCGGTAGCGCACCAGCGGCATGTACGGGTTGCGGACGCTGGTGACGATGAGGCTGTGGATGCCGCTGCCGGGCTCCACGGGGATCAACTCCACGCTCATCCCGTGCAGATAGGGCCGGTAGGCGCCCTCGGCGTCGCTGTAGAACAGATAGCCCAGTTCCGTACTGCCGAAGAGGTCGATCACGGGGCAGTCGAAGTGGGCGCGCAGAGAGGCGCGGACGTTCAGCGGCGTGTACTCGTAGGCGTGCACGATGCCCGAGGGCCGCGGGAAGTCGTCCCACAGCTCCCATGCGGTGACTTTGCGGACCAGGTGAGCCAGGTGGTAGCCGGAACAGTCCAGGAGATAGGAGCCCTGCGGGTGCGCGGCGGCGACCTCCCGGATCTCCGCGAGCATGTGCTCGACCTCGGCGCGGTCCCAGTCGGCCGGGTCCAGGCGGCGGTTGAGGTACAGCGTCCGCTCGTCGAGCCAGCGTTCGCCCGGTGTGCCACCCGGATTGCGGGAGTTGACGCGGGCGACGTGCTCGGTGGCGAGGACGGTGGTCAGGGAGATCCGCCGCGCACCGGAGTGCCAGAGGGGGCCGAGGTCGGGGTGCTCGCTCCACAGACGGTAGTAGGAGCGCAGCAGGAAGTAGGGCGGGCGGATCAGCTGCATCCGGGCGTGGTTGGTGCCGGTGGACAGCACGAACTCGGCGTCGCCCGTCTCCAGGGCGCGGGCCAGCTCGGGGGTCATCCAGTTGTCGGGAAAGTCCCGGGCGATCTCCGGCTTCTCGAGGATCGGGAAGTCACCGCGCTCGACGGACGCGCGGTACAGGGGGATGTCCCGGATCCGGTCCAGGACGTCGGCGCTCGGCACGGGGTTCAAGGGGGCTCCGGTGCGGGGTCGGGGAGGGGCAGGGGTTTCTCGACGCGGGCTCGGCAAGGAGCGGGACCGCCGCCACGGCGTGTACGACCGTGGCGGCGGCCCCGCGGAGCCCAGCCGGTCAGGAGATGCAGCCGGTCAAAAGACGCAACGGGTCAGGAAATGCAGCCGGTCTTGCCGGTGGCGCTGATGCACCCGCTCTTCGGCGTCGCGCTGATGCAGCCGTCCTTCGCGGCCTGCGTGGCGCCGCCGGCCGAGTTGGCGGCGACCCACTTCTGCCAGACGGACTCCTGCGTCATGCGCTTGATGAGCTGTTCCATGGTGAACCTCCATAGGTGGTGGGTAGCAACAGCAGCCGGGCACGGCGAGGCAGAACGCCGTGCCCGGACAGGTGGGGGACGGCAGGAGCGTCAGCTCCGTGCCTGGGCCTCGGCGCGCTCGGGCTGCGCCACGCGCTCGGGCTCCTCGGCCGCGACAGGCCCGGCGGCAGGCCCGGCGGCCGGGGCGGCTGCCACCGGCAGCATCCGCATCCGGACCGCTTCCGTGCCGCTGTCGTTGTGCCGCAAGGCCCAGTTCTCCAGCGTCGTGCGGCAGGCGTGGTCCAGATGGCGCACCACGGTCAGGTCCAGCTCGATGGGCCGGTCCTTGGGCAGGGCCTCCAGCGTCTCCAGGATGCGGGGCAGCCGCAGGAACGTGGCGTTGCCGGTGAGGGTCGCTATCTGCCGTCCGCCGGGCAGTTCCCGCACGTCCACGTGCACATGGGAGGTCTCCCAGGCGGACTTGACCACGGCGAGGATCAGGCCGAGCACCACGCCCTCGAACATGTTGGTCATCAGGATGGCGATCGCCGTGGCGGCCAGCACGAGGGCCTCGCCGCGGTGGGCGCGGGCGAGCGGGACGATCTCCTTGACGGGTATCAGCTTGCAGCCCGCGTGCACCAGGACGCCGGCGAGCGCGGCCAGCGGGATGATGCCGAGCGCGGTGGGCAGCAGCACGGCGAACAGCAGCAGCCACGCGCCGTGCAGGATGCGCGAGAGCGGGGTGCGGGCCCCCGCCGCGACGTTGGCGGAGCTGCGGACGATGACCGCGGTCATCGGCAGCGCGCCGAGCACGCCGCACACCGTGTTGCCGACGCCCTGGGCGACGAGTTCCTTGTCGTAGTGCGTGCGGGGCCCGTCGTGCATACGGTCCACGGCCGCCGCGCTGAACAGCGACTCGGCGGACGCGATCAGGGTGAACGCGAGAACGGTGCCGAGTACCGCCACGCTGCCCAGCTCCGCCAGGTCACCGAGCCCCGGCGGCTGCACGGCGTCGACCAGGCCCCGTACCGAGACGTTCGCCACGTCCAGGCCGAACCCGGCGACGACGGCGGTGGCCAGCGCGACGGCGGCCAGCGGGGCGGGCACCACACGCACGGCGGCGGGCAGCTGCGGCCAGAGCACGAGGATCGCGATGGTGCCGAGGCCGACGGCCGCGGCGGTCAGCGACGCGCTGTCGCTCGCGATGTCGGCGAACAGTCCGGGCAGCCCGGCGAGCTTGTCGATCCCGGAGCGGGGTTGCTTGGCCCCGGCCATGGTGTACAGCTGCCCGAGGATCAGTACGAGTCCGATGCCCGCCAACATGCCCTGGACGACGGAGACGGAGATCGCACGGAACCACCGGCCGCAGCGCAGCAGGCCGAGGGTGATCTGGAGCGCGCCGGTCAGCAGCACGATCGCGCCGAGCATGCCGAGCCCGAACTCCTGTACTGCCTCGAAGACGAGCACGGTCAGGCCGGCCGCGGGCCCGCTGACCTGGAGGGCGCTGCCCGGCAGGAAGCCGACGACGAGACCGCCGACGATGCCGGTGACCAGGCCCAGTTCGGCCGGCACACCCGAGGCGACCGCCACGCCGACGCACAACGGCAGGGCGACCAGGAAGACGACGAGTGAGGCGAGGATGTCCTGGCGCAGGACGCCGGGCTCACGCAGCGGGCGGAAATGAGCGAACGAAGAAGAGAGGAAGGAGGACATGAGGGTGGGGGGTCCTGTCGTCGGAGCGGGCCGGGCGGAGGGGCACGACGGTCCTCACAGCGGACCGAACGCCGCGCGGGCCTCGGACGACGGACGGTGGGCGGAGACGACGCCGGTGTGCACCTCGTAGTACCAGGCGTGCAGGGTGAGAGAGCCGTTGGCTGTCCGCTCGCTGACGCAGGGATAGGCGCGCAGCCTCTCCAACTGGGCGAGTACATGCGTCTGTACGGCCTCGGCCACGTCCGGCGTGCTCGCGGCGAGGGTGCGCAGGGCCGCGTCGGGAGCGACGGAGTGCTCCAGCCAGTCGCGTACGGCCGGGACGGCCGACAGGTCCTCACCCCGCACCAGGGCTCCCACCGCGCCGCAGTGCGAGTGGCCGCAGACGACGATGTCGCGGACGCCGAGCACGCGGACCGCGTACTCGATGGTGGCCGCCTCGCTCATGGGTTGTCCGGCGCGGTCCGGGTGACCCGCGGCGGGGTATGGGGGTACGACGTTGCCCGCCGTACGGAGTTCGAAGAGTTCGCCGGGGCGTGCTCCCGTGATGAGGGACGGGACGACACGCGAGTCGGAGCACGTGATGAACAGTGCTTCGGGGGACTGTCCGGTGCCGAGGGCCTCGAAGGAAGCGGCGTTCCGGGGATCCGCGACGTGCGTCGCGGCGAACGAACGGGCGTTGTCGATCAGGGACTTCATGGTGGTGGCCTGCCTCCTGCGTCTCTTCGGCTGGCGCCGGGACGCGGTGTGGTCGGGTCGATGGTGACAGTGGGGCGGGACGGGCTGCTGTGGCAGCGGACATCGCGTCGCCCCGGACACAGCCTGATCGGCTGTCATGTCCATCACTTTACCATCGCATTAAGGTTCGGCGGCAGAGGAAATTCTTGCCAAAGAATGAGTAATAACCGTCACTGACCTGCGAGTTAGTGCAGCGATCAACCGTTGGGCATGGGTTCACATGGAGATCATGTGGAGCCCTCGCGAGGCCTGTGGAGCCTGTGGAGCCTGTGGGACACGCGGGGCATGCGGGGCCTGCGGGTAGAGTCAAGTGTTTGCCGTTCAGGCCCCCCGCACACCCCCTAGTGACCCCCGGTGTGCCCGAGCACGACAGGTTCCCGCGCTTTTGTCCTCCTCCACGCTCTCCCCGGCCGCCCGGCTGCGGGGTCTTCGCCCCGACTGGCTGTCCGATCCGAAGGTGTGGCGCACCGAGGTCCTGGCGGGCCTCGTCGTCGCCCTCGCGCTGATCCCCGAGGCGATCTCGTTCTCGATCATCGCCGGAGTCGACCCCGCGATCGGCCTGTTCGCCTCCTTCACCATGGCCGTGACCCTCTCGGTCGTCGGCGGGCGCCGCGCCATGATCTCCGCGGCGACCGGCGCCGTCGCCCTGGTCATCGCCCCGCTCAACCGCGAACACGGTCTCGGCCATCTGATCGCCTGCGTGATCCTGGCCGGCGTCTTCCAGATCGTCCTCGGCGCGCTCGGCGTCGCCAAGCTGATGCGGTTCGTGCCGCGCAGCGTGATGGTCGGCTTCGTCAACGCCCTCGCCATCCTGGTCTTCATGGCGCAGGTTCCCGAGATGCGCGACGTGCCCTGGGCCGTCTACCCGCTGATCATCGGCGGCCTGGCGCTCATGGTGTTCCTCCCGAAGGTCACCAAGGTGGTCCCGGCGCCCCTCGTCTCCATCGTGGTCCTCACCTCTCTCACGGTGGGCGCGGGAATCGCCGTGCCCACCGTGGGCGACCGGGGCGACCTACCGTCCTCCCTGCCGGTGCCGGGCATTCCCGACGTGCCGTTCACCATGGAGACCCTGACGACCATCGCGCCGTACGCGCTGGCCATGGCGCTCGTCGGTCTGATGGAGTCCCTGATGACCGCGAAGCTGGTCGACGACCTCACCGACACGCACTCCTCCAAGACCCGCGAGTCGATCGGCCAGGGCATCGCCAACATCGTGACCGGCTTCCTCGGCGGCATGGGCGGCTGCGCCGTGGTCGGCCAGACGATGATCAACGTAAAGGTGTCCGGCGCCCGCACCCGCCTCTCCACCTTCCTGGCCGGTTCGTTCCTGCTGGTGCTCTGCATCGTCTTCGGCCCCGTCGTCTCCGAGATCCCCATGGCCGCCCTGGTCGCCGTCATGGTCATGGTCTGCTTCGCGACCTTCGACTGGCACTCCGTCGCCCCGAGCACGCTGAAGCGGATGCCCGCCGGCGAGATCACCGTCATGGTCGTCACGGTCGTGTGCGTGGTCTCCACCCACAACCTCGCGGTCGGCGTGATCGCCGGCTCCCTCACCGCGATGGTGATCTTCGCCCGACGCGTCGCCCACCTCGTCCACGTCACCTCCGCCCCCGGCCCCGACGGCGACAGCGTGGTCTACTCCGTCACCGGCGAGCTGTTCTTCGCCTCCTCCAACGACCTCGTAAGTCAGTTCGACTACACCGTCGACCGCGACAAGGTCGTCATCGACCTCACGGCCGCCCACATCTGGGACGCCTCCTCCGTCGCGGCCCTGGACGCGATCGAGACCAAGTACGCGCAGCGCGGCAAGACCGTCGAGATCATCGGCCTGAACCAGCCGAGCGCACACCTCCACGACAAGCTCAGCGGCGAACTCACCGGAAGCGACTGACCTGCGCCTCCCTGTTTCACCCTCGCCCGGCCGGGCACCCGACGGACCCCCGCGCGGGCGGCCGCACCAGTCGGCCGGCGCGCGGCCCCGCCACCTCCCAAGTGGTGGGAGCCGCCCCCGCGGCGGAGGGTGGGAAGGGACGAACAGGAAGGCGCGACAGATGAACGACACCCCCGGCGCGGCAGGCCGACAGGACCCGACCACACGTCATCCCCGGCCCGAGTTCCCGCAGCAGGACCAGGAGCCACCCGGCTGGACCGGCGCCATGGACCCGCCGCCCGACCACGGCGAGGAGTCGTACCGGGGCAGTGGCCTGCTGAAGGACCGCAAGGTGCTGCTGACCGGCGGCGACTCCGGCATCGGCCGGGCGGTCGCCCTCGCCTTCGCACGCGAGGGCGCGGACATCGTCTTCACCCACCTCCCCGCGGAGGCGGGCGACGCCCGGGAGACGGCACGCCTCGTCGAGGACGCCGGACGGCAGGCGTTCGCCGTGCCGTGCGACATCCGCGAGGAGGAGCAGTGCCGCAGGCTCGTGGAGCGCGCGGTGACGGAGTTCGGACGCATCGACATCCTGGTCAACAACGCCGCCTACCAGATGTCCCAGCCCGAGGGCATCGGTGACATCTCCACCGAGCAGTTCGACCGGGTCGTACGGACGAACCTGTACGGGATGTTCTGGCTCTGCAAGATGGCCGTGCCCCATATCTCGCGGGGCGGATCGATCATCAACACCACGTCCGTGCAGGCCTACAAGCCGAGCCCGCACCTCCTCGACTACGCCATGACCAAGGGCGCGATCGTCACCTTCACCCAGGGACTCGCGCAGATGCTGATCGACGACGGCATCCGCGTCAACGCGGTGGCCCCGGGCCCGGTGTGGACGCCGCTGATCCCCGCGACGCTGCCGGACACCAAGGAGTTCGGCAAGCAGGCGCCGATCGGACGGCCCGCGCAGCCCGCCGAGATGGCACCCGCCTACGTCTTCCTCGCGTCCGAGCACGCGAGCTTCATCACCGCCGAGATCATGAACGCCACCGGTGGCACCCCGCTGCCCTGAGGCGGCCCACCCGGACACGACCCCATGGAAGGAAAGAGGTGACCAGTATTCGGCGGAACGCGCTGACCCGGGAGGTCTCGGCCCTGTGGCAATCCGCGCGCAGGGCGGTCACGACCTCGGGGCCGGAACGCGACACGACCGTCCAGTCGCTCAAGGCAGCGGGTGCCGGAGTGCTCGCCTGGGCGGTGGCCGGGTGGTGGTGGAGCGCGCCGATGGCCCTCCTCGCCCCCTGGACGGCACTGTTCCTCGTGCAGAGCACCGTCTACCGCTCGCTGCGCTCGGCGATGCAGCAGATCGCGGTCGTCATGGTCGGCACGCTGCTGGCCGCGGGCGCAGCCGTCCTCACGAGTAACAACACGCTCGCCGCGATGGCGCTCGTCCTGCCCGTCACCGTGCTCCTGAGCACCTACGCCCGCTTCGGCACCCAGGGGATGTACGCCCCGACGGCGGCACTGTTCGTCCTCGCGTACGGCACGTACTCGGGCTACGACATCCTGCACCGCCTCTTCGAGACCGCGGTCGGCGCCGTGATCGGCATCGCGGTGAACGCCCTGATCCTGCCGCCGGTGCACGAGCGTGACGTCCTGCACCTGCGGAGCCGGCTGCCCCAGGAGAGCGGTGACCTGCTGCACGCCGTCGCGGACGGGATCCAGGAGGAGCCGTTCGACACGAAGAAGGCCCAAGGCTGGTACGACCGGGCACAGCGGCTGACCGACCTCGTGACGGATCTGCGCACCGCGCGGCGCTGGTCGTACGAGAGCTACCGCTTCAACCCCGCCCGCAAACTGCGCCGGTCCGTCTCCCGCGCCCCGGCCTCCGACTGGGACTTCGCCTGGGACAGGATCACGGAACACATCAGGACGACCGTACGCACCCTCGCCGAGACCGGCGAGGACCGCCCCAACGTCGCCGACCTGCCGGAAGGCGCGCCGGACATCCTCGCCGAGCTGCTGCGGGCGGCAGGGGACGTATGCGCCCTCGACGTGAGCGACGCCCCCGGGTCCGAGCGGCGGGACCGCCCGGAGACGGTGCAGGACCGCCACAGCGCGCTGCGCACGGCGCAGGAGGCCCACCAGCGGCTGACCGACCTGCTGACGGACAGCCGCTACCGGGTCACCCCCGCGCTCGGCGGCCTGGCCGCCGACACCCAACACCTGCTGAGCGACCTCACGACCCTCGCGGGGGACCCGCAGACCGACAGCACGCAGGCGTAGGACCCGGGGCCGCATATGTGGCGCGCCGCACGAGAGTGCTGTGGGCTGATGCACAAGGAGTGTCCGGATACGCAAGAGCGCCGGCCGCAAGGGCCCGGCACGGGACGAGGAGGCAGGACGTGGCCGTACGCCACCAGTTGGTCAAGAGGCCGCCCTCCCAGGTGTGGGAGGTGCTGGAAGACGGGCACCGGTACGCCGACTGGGTGGTCGGGACGCACGATTCCCGACCGCTCGACACACGGTGGCCGGCGGTCGGCTCGCGGATCGAGTACACCGTCAAGCTCGGCCCCCGGAAGGTCGCGGGACACACCGTGGTGCGCCACCTCGACAAGCCGGACCGGCTTGAGCTGGAGGCGTACAGCGGGGCGCTCGGCACCGCCCGTATCGCCATCGAGGTGCGGCAGTGGGGCGCGCACACGCTGGTGATCGTCGACGAGCATCCGCTCCAGGGCCCCGGCGGGGTGCTGCACAACGCAGCGGTCGACGCCCTCATCCAGATCCGGCACCGCAGCATGCTGAGCCGCCTGGCGCGGCTCGTCGAGGGCGACGGCGCCCCGGCTCACGCGAGCTGAAGGAGAGCGGACATGCCGGACGCGGTGGTGATCGGCGCGGGGCCCAACGGTCTCGTGGCGGCGAACGTACTGGCCGACGCGGGCTGGAGCGTCGTGGTCCTGGAGGCCCAGGACGAGCCCGGAGGCGCCGTACGCAGCGACCGCGGCGTACACCCGGACTACGTCAGCGATATGTTCAGCGCCTTCTATCCGCTGGCGGCCGCCTCGCCGGTCCTCGGCGCCATGCACCTGGAACGCGAAGGCCTCCGATGGTCGCACGCCGGGCACGTCCTGGCCCATCCGCTGGCCGACGGACGCTGCGCCGTGCTGGACCGCGACCGCGCCCTGACCCGCGCGTCGCTGGACACCTTCGCCCCGGGTGACGGCCGCGGCTGGGACCGCCTGTACGACATGTGGGAGCGCCTGCGGGAGCCGCTGATGCGGGCGCTGTTCACGCCGTTCCCGCCGGTGCGCCCCGCCCTGGGCCTGGCCGCGCGGGTCCGGGCGGGCGGCGGTCTGCGGCTGGCCCGCTCGCTGCTGCTCCCGGTGCGCCGGCT
Source organism: Streptomyces sp. NRRL S-920 (assembly GCF_000717945.1). Classification (NCBI taxonomy): domain Bacteria; kingdom Bacillati; phylum Actinomycetota; class Actinomycetes; order Kitasatosporales; family Streptomycetaceae; genus Streptomyces; species Streptomyces sp. NRRL S-920. The sequence continues at coordinate 7,544 of NZ_JODF01000002.1, read as the reverse complement.
GGGCGAGGAGGAGTTCGAGGGCGAGGGCGGGCGGCTGCTGCTCGCGGGCAACGCCCTGCACGCGGATCTGGCGCCCGAGGCGGCGGGGAGCGGCGGCTTCGGCTGGCTCATGTCCATGCTGGGCCAGACGCACGGATTCCCCGTGCCGGTGGGCGGCGCGGGCGCGCTGACGGCCGCTCTCGTCCGCAGGCTCGAACGCCGGGGAGGGAGCGTGCACTGCGGCGAGCGCGTCACGGAAGTGGTGGTGCGGGGCGGGCGCGCGGTCGGGGTGCGCACCGCGGCGGGGGAGGGGGTCGTGGCACGCCGGGCGGTACTGGCCGACGTGGCCGCTCCCGCCCTGTACGGGCAGCTGGTCGACGCCGGCCATCTGCCGCCGCGCCTCCTCGGGGACCTACGGCGCTTCCAGTGGGACTTCGCCACGTTCAAGGTCGACTGGGCGCTGTCCCGGCCCATCCCCTGGACGGCACAGGACGCCCGGCGGGCCGGGACGGTCCATGTGGCCGACGGCGTGGACGACTTGACGCGGTTCGCCGCCCAGATCGCGCGGGGGCTCGTGCCGGACCGGCCGTTCGCCCTCGTCGGGCAGATGACCGCGGCCGACGCCACCCGCTCACCCGCCGGGACCGAGTCGGCCTGGGCCTACACGCACACCCCCCAGCACATCAAGGGGGACGCGGGGGTGGACTCTCTGACGGGCAGGTGGGACGAGCGGGAGTGCGAGGTGATGGCCGACCGCGTGGAGGCGCGGATCGAACGGCTCGCGCCCGGCTTCCGCGAGCGGATCATCGCCCGGCGCGTCCTGGCACCGCCCACCCTGGAAGCGCTGAACGCGAATCTGCGCAGCGGGGCCATCAACTCCGGTACGACCAGCCTGCACCAGCAGCTCGTGTTCCGGCCGCTCCCCGGGGCCGGCCGACCGGAGACCCCGGTACCCGGTCTCTATCTCGCGTCCGCCTCGGCGCATCCGGGCGGCGGGGTGCACGGCGCCCCGGGCGCCAACGCCGCGCGTGCCGCGCTGCGCGCCCGCTACGGGGCGGGCGTCTTCTTCGCGGCCCAGCGCGCGCTGGGCCGCCGCGACCGGAACGGCCGGGAGCCGGGACGGCCCTGACGCGGACCCGCGGCCGCCCATTCCGATCAGGCCCGCGGCTGCCCCGGATCCCCGGCGACCACCCTGAACTGCGCGCCGTCGGGGTCCCGCAGCGTCGCCAGCGGCGGCTGGGCCGAGAAGTCGTGGTCGACCACGTGCCCGCCGTTCTCGGCCGTGGCCCGCACACACGCCTCGACGTCGGCGACGGTGAAGTGGACCTGCCAGTGCGGGCGGACCGCCGGGTCCGGGTCCGCCTCGACGGCGCCCGAGCTGAGCCGGGCTGTGGGGCGGCCCGCGCTGTAGACCACCACTTCTTCCTGCTGGTAGCGCACCTCGCAGCACTCGGGCCGCCCGCACGCCCAGTCGAGGACCTCGCCGTAGAAGATGGCCGCGTCGAAGGCGTCGCGGGTGCGCAGCCGCAGCCACGCGGGCGCCGAGTGGAGTTCGCTGCGCCAACTGGTGAGGATCTCGCCCTCCCAGATGCCGAAGACGGCGCCGTCGCGATCGGAGAGCAGGGCCGCGCGCCCGTTGGGGAAGGGGATCGGGCCCACCGCCGTCGTGCCGCCGCGCTCCCGCACGCGGCTGACCGTCTCGTCGGCGCTCAGCACCGCGAAGTAGGGCGTCCAGGCCACCGCGATCTGGAGGGACGAGGCGATGGCGCCGACCCCGGCCACGGGGTCGCCGTGGGCCGTGGCGACGGAGAACTGCTCGCCGAGCCTGGCCGGGCGGAACTGCCACCCCATCACCGCGCCGTAGAACCTTTGTGCGGTGGAGAGGTCGCGTGCCGTCAGGCTGACCCAGCAGGGGGCGCCGACCGCCGACTCGCTCAGCACCGACCCGGTCCTGGTACTCCGGCCGTTCCCGCCCCGGGCCGTCGTCGCGTCCGGGCCCGGAGGCATCCTGTTGTCGTGGTGCATGTGCAACCCGTCCTGGAATCGAGGCGCCCTGAAAGATCAGTCTGGCACCTGTGCTTTCGGGCTCGGCGGGAGGCTCGGCGCCCTGCCGCCCTCCAGTGTGGGCAAGAGGACGGGCGCCGCGCCACTCGGCCGGGCGGCTCACCGTGCCGGTCGCGCCTGCCTCTTCGTACGGCTCCCGGCCAGGGAGGACCGCGAGAGCAGCAGCAGACTGTGCGCCTGGAGGACGACCTCGGCGTCCGCCTTGTGCTCGGCCTCGTCCGAGAGGCCCAGCGGGTCGGAGGTGTCGATGCGTGCCGTCCAGCGTTCCCCGTACGAGGCGTCCGGCAGCCGGAAGACGACCGGCTCGCGGTGGCTGTTCAGCAGGAGCAGGAAGGAGTCGTCCACCACGGGCCTGCCGCGGGAGTCGGGCTCCGCGATCGCGTCGCCGTTGAGGAAGGCGGCGACGGCGTGGGCGTCGGGCCGCTGCCAGTCGCCCTCCGTCATCTCCCGCGCGTCGGGCCGCAGCCACACGAGGTCCGCCAACGGCTGGCCCTCGTGCGTGGCGGTCTCCCCGCGGAAGAAGCGGCGCCGCCGCAGCACCGGGTGCGCGGCACGCAGCGCGATGGCCCGCCGGGTGAAGTCGACGAGGTCGCGCTGGTCGTCGTCGAGGTCCCAGTCGATCCAGGAGATCTCGTTGTCCTGGCAGTAGGCGTTGTTGTTGCCCCGCTGGGTGCGGCCCAGCTCGTCGCCGTGGGCGAGCATGGGGATGCCCTGCGAGAGCATGAGGGTGGCGAGGAAGTTGCGCTGCTGGCGTGCGCGCAGCTCCAGGATTCCCTCGTCGGTGGTGGGGCCCTCGACGCCGCAGTTCCACGAGCGGTTCGCGCTCTCGCCGTCCCGGTTGTCCTCGCCGTTGTCCTCGTTGTGCTTGTCGTTGTACGAGACCAGGTCGCGCAGGGTGAAGCCGTCGTGCGCGGTCACGAAGTTGACGCTGGCGCGCGGGCGGCGGCGGTCGTGCTGGTAGAGGTCGGACGAGCCGGTCAGGCGGGAGGCGAACTCGGCGAGCGAGTGGTCCTCGCCGCGCCAGAAGTCCCGTACGCAATCCCGGTACTTACCGTTCCACTCCGACCACAGGGGCGGGAAGTTGCCGACCTGATATCCGCCCTCGCCGACGTCCCAGGGCTCGGCGATGAGCTTGACGCGGCCCACCACCGGGTCCTGCTGCACCAGGTCGAAGAAGGCCGAGAGCCGGTCCACGTCGTGGAACTGGCGCGCGAGCGTGGCGGCCAGGTCGAAGCGGAAGCCGTCCACGTGCATCTCGGTGACCCAGTACCGCAGCGAGTCCATGACCAGCTGGAGGACGTTGGGGTGCCGCATCAGCAGGCTGTTGCCGGTGCCGGTGGTGTCGAAGTAGTGCGCCGGATCGTCCTGGGCCAGACGGTAGTACGAGGCGTTGTCGATGCCGCGGAAGGCGAGGGTAGGGCCGTTCTCGTTGCCCTCGGCGGTGTGGTTGTAGACCACGTCCAGGATCACCTCAAGACCCGCCGCGTGGAGCTTCTTGACCATCGACTTGAACTCGGTGACCTGCTGGCCGCGGGAGCCGCGCGCCGCGTAGGCGTTGTGCGGGGCGAAGAAGCCGATGGAGGTGTACCCCCAGTAGTTGGACAGACCGCGGTCGCGCAGGAAGCCGTCCTGCACGTACTGGTGCACCGGCATCAGCTCGACGGCGGTCACCCCCAGCGCGACGAGGTGGTCGATGACCGCCTCCGTGGCGAGGCCCGCGTAGGTGCCCCGCAGCTCGTCGGGGACGCCCGGGTGCGTGAGGGTCAGGCCGCGCACATGCGTCTCGTAGATCACGGTCTCGGCGTAGGGCCGCCGCAGCGGCCGGTCGCCCTCCCAGGGGAAGGACGGGTCCGTCACCACCGAGAGCAGGGTGTGGGCGGCGCTGTCGGCGGGCTCGGGCCCGTCCGCCGCGCGTTCGTAGAGAGCGGCGTCGTGGTCCACCTGCCCCTCGAACGCCTTGGCGTAGGGGTCGAGGAGGAGCTTCGCCGGATTGCACCGGTGGCCCGCCGCGGGGTCCCAGGGGCCGTGCACCCGGTAGCCGTAGCGCTGGCCCGGACCGACGCCGGGCAGGTAGCAGTGCCAGATGAAGCCGTCGACCTCGGGGAGCGTGATGTTCCGGTGGGTGCCGTCCTCGTGGACGAGGACGAGGTCGACGCGGTCGGCGACCTCGCTGAACAGGGCGAAGTTGGTTCCTTCGCCGTCGTAGGTGGCGCCCAGGGGGAAAGGGCGTCCGGTCCAGGTGCGCACGCTGCTGCCTCCGTACGGGTGAGCGTGGTCTCGGTCTGTCCGCGGCGCAGGTGAAAGCCCGAGGACGCCGCGGGCCGCGGTTTCCCCAGCGGGGTCGCCGCGGCCGCGGGCGCTGCCGAGGAGGCAGGGCGCTCACATGGTGGTCGCCGTGCGCGGCTCGGGGGACGACGCCGTGGATCGCTCCACCATCCTGGGCCAAGATGCCTCGGCGCGCTGGGTGTGGGCACCCGGGGCGGCTCCGACGACCACCGGCTCCTCCTCCGCCGGAGTCGCGAGCGCGGCGACGGGCACCTCCCGCGGCAGCGGGCGCGCCACCCGCAGCGCGGGCGCGGGCGAAGGGGGCGCCAGCGGGGCGCGTTCGGGACACCGGGCGCGGTGCGAGAACCAGATGATCTTGCCGTTGGTCGCCGGGTAGTTGCCCCAGCCGTCGCTCATCGCGGCGATCTGCGCCAGGTAGCCCTGCGGTCCGTAGTGCGGGTGCGGGAGGTCCCGCTCGTTGTCCGACACGGCGGTGATGAGGTGCTGTCCGTTCCACCACATCTCGACCACGGCGTTCTTGTCCGTTCCGTGTTCCTCGACCGCCCGGAGCAGCACACCGGCGCAGTGGCACACGGGCTCGACGAGAATCCCCAGACCCCAGTGCCGGAGATGTGCGGCCAGAATGCGCCTGACCTGATCGATCCTCTCCGGGCTGATCTCCACCTCGAGGTGGTAGTAACAGGGGATTGCAGTCTTCATCGCGCTTGGCTCCTCTCAGCGAAGCCCCGGTTTCACCGGCCCTGTGGGCCGAGCCCCGAGCACGAAGCGTGAACACTGATCGCTTCTGAGTCAGTCTCAGGGTGGGAGCACTGCTCCATTCGTGCAACACGAGCAGGTCAGACCCGGTCGTTGAAGATCCAACAGGACGCTGCGTGGTCACACGTGCACCATGGGTTGGAAGCTCGACCGTCATGGGTCGAGGGCGTGACCGTCCGGAGAACGAGAAGGTGACCAGCGTGTTGCTGCTGCCTACGAAGGCTGAGGTCGCGCGGCATCTGGACCAGTACCGGGCGTGGGAGCGCTTGTTGCTCGCCGACCCCGCGGACCCCGCCGTGCGGATGCACTTCGAGAACACCGCGTACACGCTGTGCGTACTGATGGGCGAGAACACGGCCCGGCTCGCCGCCGAGGCGGCCGAGCACTACCTGGGGCTGCGGCCGGCGCGCCGTCAGCAGCAGGCGTCCGGCGTCCGCCCGGCGGTGCGACGCGGCCGCCGTCCGCGCCCCGCGCGCCAGAGCCCGGCAGAGGAGAGAGCGATGACCCGAGCCCCGCAGCCGGGCCAGGCCGCCCCGGTGACCTCATCGGCGCACGCGGGCCCGGCCCCTCTCGGCGTGCCCGTCTGTGACGTCCGCCCCGTGATCGACTGCGGCCGCCGCCCGGTGAAAGCGGTCCCCGGCGAAACCTTCCAGGTCACGGCCACGCTCTTCGGCGAGGGACACGAGCCGGTCGGCGCCAATGTCGTGCTGCTCGGCCCCGACGGCCGGACCGGCCCCTGGACCCCCATGCGCGAACTGGCCCCCGGCAGCGACCGCTGGGGCGCGCAGGTGACGCCGGACGAGGAAGGCCGCTGGACGTACGCCGTCGAGGCGTGGGCGGACCCGGTCACCGGCTGGCGCCGCGCCGCCGAGGTCAAGATCCCGGCCGGTCTCGACACCGAGGTGATGCTCGAAGAAGGGGCGCTGCTGTACGAGCGTGCCGCCGACGGAGTGCCGGACGGCACCGGACGCCGGACGCTGCGGGCCGCCGTGGACGCGCTGCGCGACGAACTGCGGCCGCCTGACGGCCGCCTCGCGGCTTCCTGGTACGAGTTCTTCCCGCGCTCGGAGGGGGCGGTGGTCCGGGAGGGGGAGCCGCCGGTGTCGGGGACGTTCCGCACGGCTGCCGAGCGGCTGCCGGCCATCGCCGCGATGGGCTTCGACGTGGTGTACCTGCCGCCGATCCACCCGATCGGCACGACCTTTCGCAAGGGCCCGGACAACTCGCTCTCCTCGGGCCCCCAGGACGTCGGTGTGCCGTGGGCGATCGGCTCTCCGGAGGGCGGTCACGACGCCCTGCACGCGGACTTGGGGACCATGGAGGACTTCGACGCCTTCGTGCGGCGCGCGGACGGGCTGGGTCTGGAGGTCGCGCTGGACTTCGCGTTGCAGTGTTCGCCGGATCATCCGTGGGTGGACAAGCACCCGGAGTGGTTCCAGCACCGGGCGGACGGCTCCATCGCGTACGCAGAGAACCCGCCGAAGAAGTACCAGGACATCTATCCGCTCGCCTTCGACCGGGACATGCCGGGGCTGATCGCGGAGACGGTTCGGCTACCACACCAAGCCGGTCGTGTTCTGGGAGGAGGTGATCGCCCGGATCAACGGCACCGACCCGGACGTCATCTTCCTCGCCGAGGCCTTCACCCGCCCCGCCGTGGTGCGGGCGCTGGCGCAGGCTGGATTCCAGCAGTCGTACACGTATTTCACCTGGCGGAACACCAAGGCCGAACTCACCGAGTACGCCACCGAGTTGTCCCGGGAGACCGCGCACTTCCTGCGCCCGAACTTCTTCGTGAACACCCCGGACATCCTGTCCGGATACCTCCAGGACGGTGGGCGCCCGGCCTTCGAGGCGCGGGCGGTGCTGGCCGCCACGCTCGCGCCGAGCTGGGGCGTCTACGCGGGCTTCGAACTGTGCGAGAACACCGCGGCCGGACCGGGCAGTGAGGAGTACCTGCACTCGGAGAAGTACGAACTGCGCCCGCGCGACTGGGCGGCGGCCGAGCGGGAGGGCCGCACCATCGCGCCGCTCATCACCGCTCTCAACGGGATCCGCCGACGCCATCGCGCCCTGCACCAGCTCAGGAACCTCCATTTCCACCACGCCGACAACGACGCGCTCATCGTCTACAGCAAGCGCGAGGGCCAGGACCTGGTCCTGGTGGTCGTCAACCTCGACCCCCACCACACCCAGGAGGGCACGGTCCGTCTGGACCTGCCGCACCTCGGCCTCGGCCGCCACGAGACGGTGCCGGTGCGCGACGAGTTGAGCGGCGAGACCTACCAGTGGGGTGACGCCAACTACGTGCGTCTCGCTCCGGGCGGCGCCCATGTGCTCGTCCGGCCGGAGTCGGGGGAGATCGGAGGGTCACCCACATCATGATCGTCAACGAGCCCGTCCAGGACACCTTCGAGGACACGCCCGCCAGGGACCGGCATCCCGACTGGTTCAAACGC